>VXRS01000076.1 GCA_009838385.1 Dehalococcoidia bacterium
AGTCACGACTCCCGTGGCCACGGCGGTAGCTGCGGGGCCTGCGACGGCTACCCCAATGCCGGTCGCCACATCGACGGCAACACCGGTCCCGGCAACTAGTTCCTCACCGACGCCCTCGCCTACGCCGCCCCCGACACCTGCCCCCACGCCTGAGCCTGGTGTCTCCCCCACGATCAGCATTTCGGGTCACTACACCTGCACCCTAACCCAGGGCGGGCAGGCCCTCTGCGGGCTCTACAACGACGACGACCAGGACGTTCAGGAGGAGGCTCTCCGGGGCCGTTACGTGGCCATCAGCACGTATGGGGGCCACACCTGTGCGATAGACACCGCCAGGGAAATTACCTGCTGGGGCGATGACCTTGCCGAACCGCCCCCGCCGGGCCGCTACAAGACTGTCAGCACCAGCGAGCACCATGCCTGCGCCCTGACCGAGGACGGGGAGGCAGCGTGCTGGACGTTGACGAGCATTCCGGACGGCCAACCTGTCTTCGGGGAGACGGAACCTCCCCCCGGTCGCTACGTCGCCATCAGCACCGGCTCTGTGGCCTTCTACGACATGGGTGGCGATGAGTTCTTGGGCAGCGCCAACACCTGCGCGTTAAGCGAAGAAGGTGAAGCCGTCTGCTGGGGTTATGGCGCCGGTGTCGCCGCCGGGCCATACACGGCCATCGCCAGCACGGGCGGCAGCGGCTTCTGCGCAGTCAAGAACGATGGTCAGGTGGAGTGCCGCGGACAGACGGGGGGCCTCACAGCCGAGACGACAGCGTTCTCCGAAACGTTGCCACCCGACGTCGTGCCACCGAACGGGGAGGCGACCCGCTATACAACCGTCGCCGCGAGTTGGACCCACGTCTGCGCCCTTACAACCGAGGGGCAGGCCGTCTGCGGGACAGACCCGCACTCACGTAACCACATGTGGGTCATGCATCCCCCTGATCCCGCACCCGAACGCTACGTTGCGGTAGACGTGAGCCGCGACCGCGCCTGCGCGCTCACCGACGGCGGTGAAGCGGTCTGCTGGGGCGTCACCGCCAACAAGGTGGCGCCGCCCGACCCACCACCCGGGCGCTACGTCGCGGTGAGCGACGGCCCGTTTCACACCTGCGCCCTGACCGAAGCCGGCGAAGCGGCGTGCTGGGGGTGGAACAACTACGGGCAGTCGGATGCGCCGGAGGGCCGGTATACCGCGATCAGCGCAGGAGGGTCCCACACCTGCGCCCTCGCCGAGGACGGCGAGGCGGTTTGCTGGGGGGGTGACCGCGTTGGGGTCGCGCCACGCGGGCCCCTGGGCGCCATCAGCGCGGGCCGCTACTCAACGTGTGCGCTGACCGAGGAGGGGCAGATAGCCTGCCTGGGAGACGACCCCCTCAACGGCGAAGCGCCGTCTGGGCGCTATGCAGCCATCAGTTCCGGCGGGGATCTCTTGTGCGCCATCGCCTCCCAGACGGACACCCTTGACTGCTGGGCTTCGGGATGGAGCTGGCCGGACAGTTACGAAGGGAGGTTCAAGGCGGTCGACGTCAGTGGCTTCACGGGCGAGCACATCTGGCCCTACATGTGCGCACTCACCAGCAACGGGGAGGCGAGATGCTGGTCGGGGCCCCTGGGCGAGGGCGGTTCAGTCTCACCCGGCCCGTTCGTCGCGATCGCGGTGGGCGCCGAACATGCCTGCGCGCTGACCGCGGACGGCGAGGCCATGTGCTGGGGCTCCTTCGACCTCGGTCCGGCGGACCCGCCCCCCGGGCGCTACACGGCCATCAGCGCGGCATCCTTCCGGACCTGCGCCGTCAATGCCGAAGGCGCCGTCGTGTGCTGGGGCGACACCGACTACGAGACCAACGAGTCCACCCCGTGACGAGCCATTCGCGCCTCATGCCCACTGGCCGTAAAGGGCGCTTGTGATAGTGTTCACGTAGAGCCGCAAAGTCGCCGATCCAGGCGGCAGGGGACTTCGCCGAGCATGGGCCAGGTACGCATCACCGAGACCGCCATTCGCGACGGGCATCAGTCGCTGCTGGCCACGCGGATGCGCACCGAGGACATGCTTCCCGCCCTCGAGCGGATGGACGCCATCGGCTACGGCAGCATCGAGTGCTGGGGCGGCGCCACCTTCGACACGGCCATGCGCTTCCTGCTGGAAGACCCGTGGGAACGGCTGCGCGAGGTCAAGAGCCGGCTGAAGAACACGCCCACGCAGATGCTCCTGCGCGGCCAGAACGCGGTGGGGTACCGGCACTACGCCGACGACGTCGTGCTCGAGTTTTGCGAGCGGGCCGTCGAGAACGGCATGGACATCTTCCGCATCTTCGATGCGCTGAACGACACACGGAACCTGGAGACGGCGTTCGAGGGCGTGAAGCGCGCGGGCGGCCACGTGCAGGGCACGCTCTGCTATACGACAAGCCCGGTGCATACGGTCGAGAGCTTCGGGACGCTGGCCGACCGGCTGGTCGAGATGGGCGCGGACTCGCTCTGCATCAAGGACATGGCGGGCCTGCTGAGCCCGGTGATGGCCGAGCGTCTGGTGACGCGGATCAAGGGCGACCACCCCGACGTCCCGCTACAGCTGCACTGCCACGACACCTCCGGCTACTCGGAGATGGCGTATCTGCTGGCCGTTCGCGCCGGCGCGGACGCGATCGATACGGCCATCAGCCCGCTCGCGGGGGGCACCTCGCAGCCGGCCACTGAGACGCTCGTGGCGGCGCTGGGCGAGGACGAGGACAACGGCACCGGTATCGCGCTCGACGACCTGGTCGAGACGGCGGACTACTTCGGGGGCGTTCGCAAGAAGTACTGGAAGCACGAGAGCAACCTGCTCGGGGTCGACGCGGGCGTGCTCAGGCATCAGGTTCCGGGCGGCATGATCTCGAACCTCGTGGGTCAGCTGCGGGACCAGGGCCAGGAGGCGAAGCTGGGCGAGGTGCTGGAGGAGAACGCGCGCGTGCGCGCGGACCTCGGCTACCCACCGCTGGTGACACCGAGCTCGCAGATCGTGGGCTCGCAGGCCGTGCTGAACGTGCTGACTGGGAAGCGCTACGGCGTCGTGACGAAGGAGACGCGCAACCTCGCGCAGGGCCTCTACGGCGCGACAGCCGAGCCGATCGAGAAGGCCGTGCTGGATTTGGTCCTGGGCGATGTTCCCCAGATCGACCACCGTCCGGCGGACGACCTCGAGCCGGAGCTGGAGAGCGCGAAGGAGGAGATCGGCGACCTCGCCGAGACTCCCGAGGATGTGCTCTCGTACGTGATGTTCCCGCAGCCGGCGAAGAAGTTCCTGGAGTGGCGGCGCGACGGCGGCGGTCCCGAGCGCGAGCTCGTGGCGGCCGTGGTGGGGGCGATGGCGATCAAGGACCGGCCGCAGGCTGCGGCGCGGGGCGTTCCCGCGGCGCCTTCGGAGAACGGCGCGGCGCCGGGCGCGGCGTGGCGGCAGTTCGGGCGCATGAGGCAGATGCGGTAGCGATGGCGACGGTCACGATCGGCGGACGCACCTACGAGGTCGAAGTACGCGGCGACACGGTCGTCGTCGACGGCGAGGAGTTCCCCGTCACGATCGCGCGCGGTGACGCGTACGACACCGTGACGGCGGGCGCGGTGAGCTACCGCGTGGCGCTTCCCGACGAGGACGCGCGCGAGTCGGGCATGGCGATCGAGGTCGACCACCGGCCGTTCACGCTCGAGTACGAGGGGCGGCTGGGTGGTGGTCCGGCGCGGCCCACGCCAAAAGCATCGAGCGCGGCGGCGGGCGGCGCTCCGGCGGTTTCGAACGTGCCGGGGGGCGTGGCGGCGCAGCTATCGGGTAAGGTGCTCCGGATCGAGGTGCAGGCGGGCGACGCCGTGGAAGCGGGTCAGCTGCTACTCGTCCTCGAAGCGATGAAGATGGAGAACGAGATCAACGCGCCCAAGGCCGGAACCGTGAAAGAGGTGACGGTGAGCGAGGGCGCGCAGGTGTCCGAGGGCGAGACCCTCGTGATCCTGGAGTAGGGAAGGAGTCCGCCGGTGCCGGTCAAGGAGCTGCGGGATCAGCGTCACACGGGCACGGTCGCGGAGATCGCGCAGACGCGCTTCCCCTACCCGAGCGAGGACCACCCGGAGCTCGAGACGCTCCTGAACGACCCCGAGCCGTCCATGTCGGTGGGGGAATGGGAAGGTGAGCCGCTCTACCCGGACATCGTGGTCGTGCGGCGCCCGGGGCAGTGGCTGGAGTTCATGGCGCAGGTCGAGACGGCGGACACGATGACGGACGAGCAGGCCGAGAAAAAGTGGCTGCCGTTCTCGAAGATGGGCGAGCTGCTGCTGTACGTGCCCGCGGGACAGGTGCAGCAGGCGAAGCGCCTCTGCCGGAAGCACGGCATCAGCTACAAGGGCATCCGCACCTGGCGCTACCGGCCGGTGTGGGGCCTGACGATCGCCGAGGCATAGCGCTCACCCGATGACCGAAGCGACCCGCTCTCTGAACGTCTACTTCGACGTGGACCACACGCTGGTCTACACGACGAAGGACATGAGCTCGCTGCGTCCGGGGGCGCACGAGGCGATGGAGCGGATCAAGGGCGCGGGACACAGCATCTACGTGTGGTCGGCGGGGGGGCAGCTGTACAGCGAACGCACGGTGGAGCGGCACGGGCTCTCGGAGTGGGTCGACGGGTGTTTCGACAAGCATCCACGGGTGGACCCAACGCCGGACGTGATCATCGACGACGACTGGTACCTGGTGGAGAAGTACGGGGGGTACTGCGTCTCGCAGTACAAGGAAGTGGACGAGAGCGACCGGGAGCTGCTGGAGATCGTGGAGAAGCTGGCGGAGCGCGGGGACCTGTAGCCTTTCGGCATCAAAGAATGGCCGCTGGCCCTGTCGGCGAACGGTTGTGCGGAACTTGTGTGCTATCATTGGCACCCTACCTGCTGGGGGAGCCTTCCCAGGCTCCAAGGCAGGCTGCAGCGGATAGCATGGGGGAAGCCAACATGGATGTGCCCAGTACCGTCTCTGTCATCATCGGAGCGGTCTCCGTAGTAGTCGCGGTCTTCGCGATCGCGCAGGGGGCGATTACGTCCCGAGACAGTCGGAGGAACTTTGAGAAAACGAGGGATGTACTCGCCGAAATCGACAAGAGAGCCGCGATCACCGAGAAGATCGTGGCCGAGAACCAGCGAGAGCTGTTGGACACAGTCAAGAAATTGGCGATCCCCGAGAAGCCTGACATCGGCGAAGAGATCGGGGCCGAGTTCATGAGAGCCCTCCTGCAAGACCCCAACAACGCCACTGAGTTGATGTCCGAAATCATGAAGATGGCGCCGATTCAAGAAGAGCAGCCCACTTCCTAGCCAGCAGACTAACCTGCAGCCTCCTGGAATAGCCCGTGGGTTGACTTTCCCGGACAACATTGGCACAGTGACGCTATGACGGATGATCAGTTCCAGACGCTGAATCGTGCGGTCGGGAACCTGGCGGTAGCGGTTAGCGAGATCCACTCCGACCTCTCCGATGTCAAGACGACGGTTGCGGGTTTGCAGACGACTGTTGCTGATCTCAAGGCGACGGTTCACGAGGAAGTGCTGCCCTTCCTGCGCGGCATCCACGACCGGCTTGCGGCGGTCGAGGGCCGCTGGTCCAACATTGAGGGGCGGCTCGGCACATCGGAAATGCGGTATGCCGCCCTGGAGCAGATCGTCTACAAGCGGGACGACCCCAGTCCCTGATTTCGGCGTATCACCACTGGTGTTTTCCCTCAGCGCGCTCCCGTGGGGCGCCTGGGTTAGCCTTGCGGCATGGCGCGGGGATTGTTCGTGGAGCCGTTCTTCGGGGGGAGCCAC
>VXRS01000127.1 GCA_009838385.1 Dehalococcoidia bacterium
TCGCGCCCGAGGACGGTGGTCGAGAGCTTGCGGGGCTCGTGGGAGTCGAGGATGCGCGCCTGGAGGCCGATCTCCTTGAACCCGTCGCGATTGGCGCGGACGGTACGGCGGAGCTCGGTTCCGGCCTCGGTGTACCAGTAAATGGAGCGCGGCAGCTTGCGTTTGGCCTCGCGGCGCGCGTGCGCCACGGACGTGAGGGGGACGGTTCCCAGACCAAGGACCATTGGGCTCCTCCTGGAGGGGGTCGAGCCTAGGTGGCCCGGGTGTGCTGTGGTAGCAGGGGAGAGACTCGAACTCTCGACCTCACGATTATGAGTCGTGCGCTCTTACCAGCTGAGCTACCCTGCCACGAAGGCTCAAGGGTACGGAGCGCCCGCGCGTCGGGCAATGTGGGAGGGTGGCTGCAATGGTCGGGGGGTCGGGCGCCTGGAATGCGATTCGGCGCCTCGTCCGCCTGCCGTGGAGGCGAAGGCTCTCCGCGGAAGCCATCGGCATCCTGCTGGAGACCGCCAGGACCGGGGAGCGGGACTTCCCCGAGACGATCGAGGGGCAGGAGGCGGTCGACGAGTTGCTGGATGCGGGGTATGTGGAGCTCTACCAGCCAACGCAGGGCGAGACCGTCTTCACGCGGCGGGGGAGCTTCCAGGAAGCGGTCGAGGTACAGACGTACGCGAGCCGAGTCCGCCTGGTCACGACGTCGAAGGGTGACACGCTCGCGCGGCGACTTTCGCCTAGGATCAACTGATGAAGACTCCGCATTCCGACCTTGCGATTCCCCCCGGTGAACTTCTGGCGGAGGAGCTAGAGGTTCGTGGCCTGACTCAGAGTGAGCTTGCGGAGCAGATGGGACGGCCCCGGCAGGTGATCAGCGCGATCGTCCACGGCAAGAAGGCCATCACCGCGGAGACAGCGATTCAGCTTGAGGGTGCACTGGGGATTCCGGCACACCTCTGGATCGGGCTGGAGGGCCGCTACCAGCTCGCCCTCGCTCGCCAGGCTGCGGCTGTGAAGAGCGCCTAGCCAGCCTTAGCAAACCACCGCCAGTGAGCCGCGCTCGGGATCCTTCGTGACCTCGATGCGGCGGCCGAAGCTCTCGCGCAGCTCCTCGATGTGCGTGACGAGGAGGATGAGGCGGAACTCGGTGCTGATGGCGTTGATCGCGGCTACGAGGCGGTCGCGTCCCTCCTCGTCCTGCGTGCCGAAGCCCTCGTCGATGATCAGCGTCGGGAGGGAGGCGCCGGAACGCATCGCGAGGAGGCGGGAGAGGGCGATACGCAGAGCGAAATCGACGCGGAACTTCTCACCGCCGCTGTACATCTCGTAGTCGCGCGTTCCCAGGTCGTCGCTGATGTTGATGTCGAGGGTCTCGACGGGCTTGCCAGAGGCGCTTTCGCGCTGGGTGCGGAGGGAGACCTGGGTGCGGCCGCGGCCCTCGGTTAGCTGGTCGAGGAGGCCGTTGGTGATGCGTTCGAGCTCGGGCAGGGACTGCTCGATGAGCATGGCCTGGACGCCGTCGCGGCCGAACGCCTTCGCGAGGTCTTGGTGGAGCTGGGCGGCATCTCGGGCGGCGGCGAGGCGGTCCTTCGCCTCCTCGACGCGCGCGGCCAGCTCCTGGAGGGCGTCGCGTCGCTCCTCGAGGCGGCCGTGCTCCTTGTCAAGGGTCGTGAGGCGGTCGCGGCACTCCGCGACGGCGTCTTCCACGGCAGCGAGGCGGGCGGACACGTCCTGGGAGGCGTCCAGCTCGGCGCGAGCCTCGGCGAGGGCCTCCCGGGCCTCGGTGAGCTCCTCGTTCTCGCGGCGAAGCTCCTCGCGGGCCTCCCTGATGCGGTCGCCGAGGCCTTCCGCGCGCGCCTTCGCCTCGGTGAGCCCGTTGTAGTCAGCCTCGGCCGGCTGGAGCTCGGCGACCCGCTGGCGGGCGCCGGCGTGGCGCTCCCGGTCGTAGCCGAGTGCGCCGAGCTGTTCGCAGGCGGCGGAGCGGCGTTCACGCGCTTCTGGGGCGAACGCTTCGGTCTCGACGGTCTGGCGGAGGGTCGTGAGCTGGGCGGCGAGGTCGGGGAGGCCGCTCTCGGCGTTTCCCGCTTCGGTCAGGCGTCCGGCCAGCGCCTGCGCGCATGAGCGGACGCGGTCGTCGAGTGCGGTACGTTCCCGCTGGAGATCGGCGGCCCGCTGCTGGTGCTGGCCGGCGGCCGCTTTCGACGCGTCGACGGCGGCCTGGGCGGCGTCGTACTGCTTGCCGAGCTGGCGGCGTTCCTGCCGGTACTGCTCCACCGTGGCGTGCAGCTCGTCGGGGCTCAGGGGCTTGCGGCAGACGGGGCAGAGCGGATCGCCCTCCGCCTCGGAGAGAGTTGTCTCGCGATCCTTGAGTTCCTGGGCACGAGCCTTGTAGCCCCCGGCCTCGTGGGAACGTTCGGCCTGCAGGCGCTGGGCCTCCGTAGCTGCGTCCCGTTCGCCCTGAATGTCGGCATCGAGCTGGTTGAGGCGTGCGCGTTCCCGATCCAGTCCCGACTCCTCCTCGCGGAGGGCGGACAGCGTCGCGACGAGCGCGAGCGCGCGCTCGTGCTGCTCAGAGAGGCCACCGATGGTCGTCTGCAGGCCCCTACGCTCCTGAGCGATCTCGCTTTCTGCAATGGCGATGGCATCCTCAAGGCCCCGGGCCTCGGAAGCGAGGTCCGCGAAGGCGCGCTCCTCATCGCGAGCCTGCTGGAGCTGGCCGTATGCCTGCTCGATCCGGGGGGCATGGGTGAGCGTCTCCCGGACCGTCTCCAGGTCGCGGTCGAGTCCGGCGATGGCTTCGGTGCGGCGCTCCACGGCCTGGTCGCGGGAGGCAAGCCGGTCCCCGGCGTCCGCGACAGCGCGCTCACGGCGCTCGTGCTCAGCGGCGGCGAGGCGCAGCTCCTCCGTCTCGGTCTCCGCTGCTTCGAGGCGGTGACGAATGTCACTACGCTCACAGGCGACAGCTTCGAGCTTCTCCCCGATTGCCGGCGCCTCCGCCAAACGCTCCTCATCGTCGCCAATGAGGCGTTCTTCGATGGCGGCGTCGGCCTCGGCGGTGCGGCGCCGCTCGTGGGCGTGGCGGGAGAGCTCCTCGTAGCGGTCGAGGCCGAGCACCTTGCGGAGCACCTCTTTGCGCTTCGAAGGGGTTTGCGTGGTGAACTCGTTCGAGCGCCCCTGGACGAGGAAGACGCTGTTGATGAAGGTCTGGTGGTCCATGTGGACTCGACGGTTCAGCTCAGTCTGGGTCTCACGGGAGGTGCCGCCGGTGATGGGGCGCAGGCCGCCCTGGCTATCGACCTGGAAGAAGTCGAGGGCGCCGGAGCGGCCTCGCGTGCGCTTGCGCAGGACGCGGTAGCGGTCGCTATCGACCTCGAAGTCGAGCTCGACGCGCATGTCGTCGGCGCCATGCCGGATGCGGTCGTCCTCGACGCGGCCGCGGGCCTCGCCCCAGAGGGCCCAGGTGATGGCATCGAGCAGCGCCGACTTGCCGTCGCCGTTCTTGCCGGCGAGCGTGGCGAGGTGGAGGGGGGAGAAGTCGAGCTCGCAGTCGCGATAGGAGAGGAAGTTGCGCAGGCGGAGGCGGCGGGGGATCACGGCGAGGTCTCCGCGGGATCGAGGCTGTGGGCGTGCCAGCGCACGCCCGAGGCGTCGAGATCGACGACAACGGCGACTCCGTAGCCGACATCGCCGAGGGAAGCGGGCGAGCCGGAGTAGACGGCCGTGGCGCCGCCGTGGCTGACGTCGCTGTGGACGTCCCAGTGGCCGAGGGCGATGTACTCCCACTGGGCGCTCTCGGCGAGGTGGTCCGGCGTGATGCGCAGGGAGCGCTCCAGCTGGGCGTCCTCGGCGACCGAGTGGCCGTGGGCGATGGCGACGTTCCAGGCGCGTTCCTCGCGCCGGGGCGGGGGCTCGGCGAGGGGCCGCTCGAGCACATCGACGGTGATGGCGCGTCCCCAGACGGCCAGGTCGAGGTCCGGGAAGTCGAGGAACTCGCCCTCGGGGTTGCGGACGAGGCGGAGGCGGGGCGCGAGCCCTTCGAGGTCGTGGCGCTCGTGGGGGCCGTGGCGCCCGATGGGGTCGTGGTTGCCGGGGAGGAGGACGGTCCGGCCGGGGAAGCGGTTGATCTGGTCGGTGGCGAAGGCGATGACCTCCGGCCCGATGCGGGCATGGTCGAAGAAGTCGCCGGCGATGAGGAGGACGTCGGCCTCGGATCCGCGGGCGAGGTCGATGACGGCCTCGAACCCGGCTTCGAGGCGGCGACTGCGGGGCTCCTCGCGTCCGCGCGGACTGGCCGAGTAGGCGCCGAGGTGGACGTCGGAGGTATGCACCAGCCGGAGGGGACGGGGTTCAGACGCCAACGACTTCGCTCTCCTCGATGATCTCGGCGGCAGCGGCGAGCAGGCGTTCGCGGCGCTCGTCCGGAACCTCGCGCAGCTTCAGGTACGTGTCCAGCGTCTCGACCGGGGAGGAGGCGTCGGGCTGGATGTTGGGCGGGAGGGGCGAGCGGTTCTCGTCGGGCAGGACGGTGCGGATGCCGGCGATGACGTGAGCGCCGGCAAGGGCGCTTCGCGCTTCGGAAAGCCTTAGCAGGGTTTCCTGGTCACGATCGAGGTGGACCTCCACCTTCACGATGGCGTCGGTCACGTCGTGCTTTCGAATGGCGGCCAGGACCTCCTCGTTCGGGTCGGCGTCGCGGGGTTTCACGGCAATGCTGACGAAGGGGCGGCTGGGCGCCTTGACGAGGCGGGGGGCGCCGCTGCCCGTGAGGCGTTCGCCACGGGGCCTGGCGGTGTCGAACTCGAGGGTCATGAAGCCCTTGGCCGTGCGCGCGTCCCCGAAGTCGACCTCCTGGAGGGCGCCCGAATACCAGCAGGGCGGGTGGGTGTTGAGTTGCATGGCGTTGTGGTGGTGGCCGAGCGCGACATAATCGAACTTGTCCATGTGGAGGGCGCTGAGGGGGACGCGGGGGACCGTGCCGCTCTGCATCCACATCTCGCTGCCGCCGTTCTCGGCGACGAGCTGGTCACTGAGGGGGAGGTGGCAGGTGAGGATCGCGGGCACGTCGGGGTCGATCTGCTCGCCCTGGGCGACCACGAGGTCGGAGATGGCGCGTTCGATGAGCTTGTAGAGCTGCTCGATGGAAGCGCTCTCCGCTTCCTCGCTGCTGGCGAGCAGCTGGGAGACCTGCGGCCAGGGGACGAACGCGACCTGCAGCGGGCCGTCGCGCGTTTCGATCACCTGCGGAACGTGGCCCTCGCGCTGGAACCAGCCGGCGTCGCCGACGGTGACGTTGGGGACGTCGAGGGTGCGGAAGATCTCGAGGGCGTGGGCGCGGGATTCAGCGTTGGGGAGGTCGTGGTTCCCGACGAGGAGGAAGGTAGCGATGCCAGCTTCGCTGAGGCGGCGGATGCGCCTGGCGAACTCGCGCTGGTGCGTCTGGCTGGGTTCGCGCGCCTTGTAGGCGTCGCCGGCGAAGATGACGGCGTCGACGTGCTCCTCGACGGCGTAGTCGACGAGGAAGTCGAAGGCGTCGAGGAAGTCCTGCATGCGGGACGACCACGGCTTCCCGGGGAGGGGCCGGCCATAGAGCTCGACGCCGATGTGGAGATCAGCGAAATGGAGTACGCGCATCAGCTTCATCTATCGTACGCTGCCTGACTGCTGCGGGAGGGCGATCCTGGGACGTGAGGGGCGTATCTTTCACCGCTCGGGAGGGGTTACGTTGCTGGAAGCGCTGCGACTGGATGGACCGCCGCGACGGGTCGCCATCGTCACCGGGGGG
>VXRS01000249.1:0-2823 GCA_009838385.1 Dehalococcoidia bacterium
GTGACGGAGGCGTAGCGGATGTCGGAACGGTTGCGGGCGCGGTTCGCGGAGGCGAACGGTGAGGGCCGAGCGGCGTTCGTGGGCTACGTGATGGCAGGGTTCCCCGAGCCCGAACGAACGGTGCCGCTGCTGCTGGGGCTGGAGGCGGGAGGTACGGACGTGATCGAGCTGGGCGTGCCGTTCACGGACCCGCTGGCCGATGGGGCGACGATCCAGCGCGCGAACGAGGTGGCGGTGGCGGCGGGGGTCACGTTCACGGATTGCCTCGCGATGGTGCGGGAAGCGCGGTCGCACGGGTTGTCGGTTCCGCTAGTGCTGATGGGGTACGACAACCCCTTGCTGGCGTACGGCGAGGAGCGGGCGGCGGCGGACGCGGCGGCGGCGGGAGCGGACGGATTCATCGTGGTGGACCTCCCGCCGGACGAGGCGGGGACGTTCCGGGAGGCGTGCGCGGCGAACGGCGTGAGCTTCGTGCCGCTGGTCGCGCCGACGACGGCGGAGGAGCGGATGGAAGAGGTCGCGGCGGTGGCGGACTCGTTCATCTACTGCGTGAGCGTGACGGGAACGACGGGAGGGGCGGAGGTTCCGCCCGAGGTCGGCGACCTCGTGGCGACGATTCGACGCCACACGGATCTGCCGATTGCCGTCGGGTTCGGGGTTTCGACGGAGGAGCAGGTGGCTCGGGTGGGGAAGGTAGCGGAGGGCGTGATCGTGGGCTCTGCTATCATCGCGGCCATCGAAGGGGGAAGCGTCGAGGGCTGTGTCGACCGCGTCCGTTCGTACGTTGAACGGGTTACGGGGCGCAGTGAGGCGGGCGCATGACTGGTTCCCCGGGAGTGACCTAGATGGCGGTTCGCGGCATCCGCGGAGCGATCACCGTAGGAGAGAACGAACGCGAAGCGATCCTCGAGGGGACGCGCGAACTGCTCGAGGCGATGGTCGAGGCGAACGGCGTGGCGGCGGACGACATCGCCTCGTGCCACTTCACTACCTCGCCCGACCTGAATGCGGAGTTCCCCGCGGAGGCAACGCGCCGGCTGGAGGGGTGGAAGTACGTGCCGCTGCTGTGCGGGCACGAGATGAATGTGCCGGGATCGATGCAGAAGTGCGTACGCATCCTGCTGCATGTGAACACGGACGCGGCCCCGCAGGACATCCAGCACATCTACCTTCGGGACGCGCAGCGTCTCCGGACGGACCTGGCGCCGGCGAACGGAGCAGAGTCGCCGGCGGGAGAGTGAGGCGCCTTCGCGCTTTGCCATAGGCGCGACCCGCGAGAACATGCGATCCACTCGTCGAGACGCTGCAGTCGAGCACACGGCCTCGGAATCGGGACCGGGGCAGCGGGACGAGTCGCTACGAGGCGCACTGGCGGGGAGCGGCCTTCGGGAGGCCATGCACGAGATCCGCCTGCCGACGTTCGAGGGACCCCTCGACCTGTTGCTGACGCTGATCCAGCGTCGCGATCTCGATATCACGACGGTGTCGCTGGTGGCGGTTGCCGACCAGTACCTGGAAGCGATTCACGCGGACGACTCGCTGGACGCGGGGGCGTTGGCGGAGTTCGTGTCGATCGGGGCGAAGCTGCTGCAGCTGAAGTCGCGGGCGCTTCTTCCGGGACGGGACGACGACGAAGAGGAGCCCGAAGAAGATGATCCGGGCGAGGAGCTGGTGGCGCTGCTGCTCGAGTACCAGCGCTACCGGGAGGCGGCGGATGCGCTGGGGGAGCGGGTGGAGGCGGGGTGGCGCACCTACCCGAGGGGCGCGCCACCGCCGGAGCCGCCGGAAGGGAACGCCCTCGCCGGAGTGACGCTGGACGCGCTCTACGCGGTGATGATGGACGTGCTGGAGCGGATGCCCGAGGAGCCCGACGGCACGGTCGAGCGCAGCGACGTGAGCCTGGCGGACCAGATCGCGATGCTGGAGGGGCGGCTGCGGGGTAGAGGGCGGTCGTTCTCGTTCCGGCAGGTGATCGAGTCCTGTACGTCACGGGTCGAGTTGGTGGTGACATTCATCGCGCTGCTGGAGCTGTTGAAGCGGGGAATGTGCGAGGTGGAGCAGTCGCAGGCGTGGGGGGACATCCGCGTGCGGGCGCTGGTTCAGAAGGCGGCGAGCTGACGCTGACCGCGGCGCTGCCAGAAGGTCGCGACGAGTGTTCCGAGAGTCAGCCCGCCGACGGCCCCGATCGTGTCGTAGAGGATGTCGTTGGGGTCGGCGGAGCGGTAGGGAAGGAAGGACTGGTACCACTCCTGGCCGGCGCCCACGAGCAGGGCGACCCCCAGGATGGGCACGAAGAGGACGGTGGCGGGAAGGCGCGGAAGCACGGCTCGGGCCAAACTGAGCAGGATGAGCACGAAGACGGCGTACTGGATCGCGTGCACGGCGTTCGCGAGCGCCCCGCTGGAGGGGTCCTCCGGGCTGGGCGTGCTCGCCAGGCCGACCATGACGCCGAGCCACAGGAGCGCCAGCAAGAGCCGGAGGCGCATATGGCTAGTGTAGCTGGCGGCATCGTGCGAGAGTGGGGAGCAGGGGCGCCGGGGCGTCCCCCGCGAGAGCCATGACCGTGACGCTGCCATCGCTGACGCTGGCCCAACTGGAGATGGCCGCCCCTACGGGTGGCAGCGCGCTCGTGATGGGCGTGTTCGACGGCGTGCATCGGGGGCACCAGGCGCTGTTGGCGCGGCTACGGGAGGAGGGGGACGCGCGCGGGGTCGCGCCGGGCGTGGTGACCCTGCACCCGCATCCAGCGACCGTGCTGCGACCAGACATCATGCCGAGCTACCTGACCTCGCTGGAGGACCGGCTGCGGCTCATGCGCGAGGC
>VXRS01000249.1:2923-5740 GCA_009838385.1 Dehalococcoidia bacterium
CGGCGGCCGACCTTCGACGAGGGTCACATCTCGATCGAGACACACCTGCTGGACTTCGAGGGCGACCTGTACGGCGAGCGCATGGAGATTGCGATCGTGGACCGGGTGCGACCCGAGCAGGCGTTCTCTGGGCCGGAGGAGCTACGGGCGCAGATTGCGGCGGATGTGGAGCACGTGCGGGAGGTGCTGGCGTGAGCCGCACGATGGCGCCGGTCGAGGAGCAGCTGTTTGTGCTCATGAGCGGGGTGGAGTACGGGGACGGTGGCCTGCGGCGGGCATTCGAGGCAGAGCTGCGGGAACTGCTCGAGGAGGACCGGCCGCTGAAGGTCTACCTGGGTATCGACCCGACGGCGACCTCGCTGACGCTGGGGCACGCGGTGCCACTGCGGAAGCTGCGGCAGTTCCAGGACTTCGGGCACGAGACCGTGTTCCTGATCGGCGACATCACGGCGCTGATCGGAGACCCCTCGGACAAGAACAAGCTGCGGCCGCAGATCGACAGCGAGACCATTCGAGCGAACGAGGCGGCCTACTTCGCCCAGGCGTCGAAGATCCTGGACCAGTCGAAGACGGTGGT
The DNA here is from genome assembly GCA_009838385.1 of Dehalococcoidia bacterium. The sequence goes on from VXRS01000249.1 coordinate 3,501, forward strand.
GCGGCACAACTCGGAGTGGCTGGGCGATCTCGACCTGAACGACCTGATCGCCCTGATGTCGAAGTTCACGGTGGCGGAGATGCTCACACGGGATAACTTCCGCCAGCGGTACCAGTCGGAAGACGCGGTCTACCTCCACGAATTCCTGTACGCGCTGCTCCAGGGCTACGACGCGCTGGCGCTGGAGTGCGACGTGCAGGTGGGTGGAACGGAGCAGCTCTTCAACCTGATGGCCGGGCGCAAGCTGCAGGAGCAGGCGGGGCAGAAGAAGCACGTGCCCGTGACGATGCCGATCCTCGTGGGGATTGACGGCGCGATGCGCATGTCGAAGTCGACGGGGAACTTCATCGGGCTGGACGAGGCGCCGGAGGAGCAGTACGGGAAGGCAATGTCGATCCCCGACGGGGTGCTGGGAAACTACTTCCAGCTGGCGACGAACCTCGACCGAGGCGAGGTGGTGGCGACGATCGAGGGGCTCGCGAACAACGAGCGCGACCCCATGACGGAGAAGAAGCGGCTGGCACGCACGATCGTGACGGAGCTGCACGGCGAGGACGCGGCGGCGCATGCGGAAGCGCACTTCGAGCGGACGGTGCAGCGCCGTGAGGAACCGGATGAGATGCCCGAGGCGGCAGCGCGCGAGGGACAGCCGCTCATCGACGTGATCGTGGAGGCGGGGGCGGCGCCGTCGCGGCGGGAAGCGCGGCGACTGTTCGACCAGGGGGCGGTGACAGTGGATGGGGAGCCGGTCTCGGACGGGCGGGAGCCGGCGCGAGTGGGGTCGCGGGTGCGTGTCGGAAAGCGTCGCTGGCTGCGAATCACCGGGGCGGGCGGCTAGCAGGCCCATGGCAGCCTGGGGCGGCGCGCCAGTGCGGTGTTCGCCAGGAGGATCGGGGCCAAAGCGGCGCTCGATGTGATCTTTTGGACACACTTTTCGCGGGTGAGTGAAACTCGGTGTGAGCATTCCCACACACTTTTTCGGACCCTGCGAAATCTTCACCGGAAGGTCCCGCTTTCGTATGGCAAAGAGCGTCGCGTCAGCCTAGGATGAGCCCTCCGCACCGAAACGCATTCAAGCCGTGTCCTGGAGGGGGGCCTGGAGTGGATTCCCGCATTTCCGAGTTCCTGACGTTCCTGGCTGTCGAGAAGAACGCCTCCGAAAACACGATCTCCGCCTACCGCAGCGACCTCGCCCAGTTCGAAAAGAGCGTGGCCGGTCAGACCTCTGACAACGGCGCCTCCTGGGAAGCGATCACGGACCAGATGCTGCTGAAGTTCGTCGAGGAATTGCGGGAGCGGCGCTACAAGGCTGCAACGGTGGCGCGGAAAGTGGCCGCCGTGAAGTCGTTCTTCAGCTTCATGGCCGCGGAAGGCATTTTGACGTGCGATCCGACGGAGGAGCTGCGTTCCCCACAGGTCGGAAAGGCCCTCCCACGCACGCTGACACCCGAGGAAGTCGACGAATTACTCGAGCAGCCGGCGCGTAAGAGTACGCCCGTCGCCCAGCGCGACAAGGCGATGCTGGAGCTGGCCTACGCAACCGGCATGCGGGTGACGGAACTGGTGTCGCTGGACGTGGGGCACGTGGCGCTCGAGAGCGACCCAGTCACGGTTCGCGGCATCGGGAAGGGTGACCAGGAGCGGGCGCTGCCGCTTTACCAGCGCTCGGTGGACGAGCTGCGGCAGTACATCTTCCACGTGCGGCCGAAGATGGTGCGAAACCGGAACGAGACGGCGCTGTTCGTGAACCGCCGCGGGGGACGGCTGACGCGCCAGGGGTTCTGGCTGATCCTCAAGAACTACGCGCGGGAGGCGGGGCTGGACGGAATTACGCCGCACACGCTGCGGCACACGTACGCCACGCACATGCTCTCGGGCGGGATGCCGCTGCGAAACGTGCAGGAGGCGCTGGGCCACGCCAGCATCTCGACGACGCAGATCTACACGCAGCTCACAGACCAGCAGAAGCGGGAGCAGTACGACCAGGCCCACCCACGGGCCTGAGCCCGAGACGGCGGTAGACTGCCCGCGTGACACCCCCAAGGGACCTGCTTGATGCGATCGCGCGCGATGATGCGGAGTCGCGGCTGCGTGCGCTGGACGCGGACGGGACGCTGACCTCGGGGCTGCTGCCGGAGCTGGAGGAGGGGCGGGGATTCGAGCAACCGGCGCTCCACTACTACACGGTGCTGGAGCACAACCTCTCGGCGGTAGGAGCGCTCGACCGGGCGCTGGGGGAG
>VXRS01000174.1:0-2094 GCA_009838385.1 Dehalococcoidia bacterium
TCGTGCACGTGGCCGGGCTCGCCGTGGTGCTCATGCTCGTCACACTCATGCATCTCGTGCACGTGGCCGACCTCGCCGCCACCCTCGTGGTTGTGGTGCTCGTGGCCGTCGCACTCGTGGATGTCGTGCACGTGACCGGGCTCGCCGTGGTGCTCGTGCTCGTCGCACTCGTGGATGTCGTGTGCCATGCAGGAACTCCTTACGTTGATCGACTGGCTTCGGTTATACACCGGCGCCCGATTGCCACTTGAGAGGAAGTCTCTCGACTGCGGGCTGTCCGATTGAGGGCATTTGCGGTGTTCGACAGGCGTTCGGACCCAGGGCCCGACTCCCGGGTCTGGCGCCATCGGAGCCAGAGGGCGGAGTGGCATGAACATGGCAGCGGGCGGGGTGGTGTATACTCCGCCGCCGCGGACCGCAGGTTTCGCGTGCTCCACGGGAGCGCGAAGAGGGAGACGCGACGACCAACAGGTCGTAGACTCCACGATTACGAGTCGAAAGCACGGTTGAGGAGACGGACCACATGGCAATCAGCGCCGAACGGGAAGGCGGCACCGTCGTAGCCAAGGCCGATGGGCGAATCGATGGCTCCAACGCCAGCGAGTTCCAGGCGGATCTGCAAGCGGTGATCGAGGACAGCGACCAGGCGCTCATCCTGGACTTCGAAAGCGTCTCCTACATCAGCAGCGCCGGCCTGCGGGTCTTGCTGCTCACGGCGAAGACCCTGGAAGGGAACGGGGCGAAGCTTGCGCTGTGCTCGCTCTCGGAGCCGATTCGCGAAGTGTTCCGCATCAGCGGGTTCGACAACATCATCCCAATCCACGATTCCCAGGCCGAGGCAGCGGCAGCCATCAGCGGCTAGCTCGCACTGACAGCCGGAAGTGAGGGCTCGCCGAGGCGCGCGCTGTCGATGACGTACAAGATTCTCGTAGTCGACGACGAACCTGATCTTGAACCGCTGGTTCTGCAGCGGATGCGCCGCCACATCCGTCGCGGGCGCTACGAGTTTGTCTTTGCACACAACGGCATTGAGGCCCTTGAGGAGCTCGAGGCCGATCCCAGCATCGACATGGTCGTCTCGGACATCAACATGCCCCGCATGGACGGGCTGACGCTGCTGGAGCAAATCCCGAACGTGAGTCCCGACATCCGCGCGATCATCGTCTCCGCCTACGGCGACATGGAGAACATCCGCACGGCCATGAACCGGGGCGCGTTCGACTTCGTGACGAAGCCCGTGGACTTCGACGACCTGCAGTTCACGATCGACCGGACGCTGGAGCACATCGAGCAGTGGCGGGAGGCGCTCAGCACCCGCGACAAGCTGGTGGCGCTCCAGAACGAGCTGGACGTCGCCAGCAAGATGCAGCAGTCAATTCTGCCGACGGTGTTCCCCAGCGGCCCTACCTACAAGATTTTCGGCACGATGCACCCGGCGAAGGATGTCGGCGGGGATTTCTTCGACATCGTCCGGCTTGCCGACGACAAGGTTGGGCTCGCAATCGCGGACGTTTCGGACAAGGGAGTGCCGGCGGCGCTCTTCATGATGTCGAGCCGTACGCTGCTCAAGGGTTCGGCAATCGGAACCGAAGCGCCCGGCGATGTGCTGACGGAGGTCAACAACCTCCTGAACGAGGACGAGACGACGGGCATGTTCGTCACCATGCTGTACGCGGTCTACGACCCGGCGACGGGCGAGTTTACGTACGCGAGCGGTGGCCACGACCCGCCTCTCGTGGTGCGCGCCGACGGGACTTCGGAGCTGAAGCCGCTGACGGGCGGCATTGCCCTGGGGGTCCTGGGGGGCTTCGAGTACCGGCAGGACTCGTTCCAGCTGGAGCCGGGGGACACCGTTTGCCTCTATACGGACGGCGTTACGGAGGCGACGAATCAGCAGGGCGAGCTCATGGGGATTGAAGGGATCCAGGAGCTGTTTGCCTCGGCGCCTCCCACCGGCGCCGAGCAGTCCTGCATGGGCATGCTGAACAGGGTGTTGGAGTTCACGGGCGAAGCCGCCCAGCACGACGACATCACCTGCCTGACACTCCACCGGGATTGAGCAATGGGCGCCACGCTCTCCATGGCGATCAAGAC
>VXRS01000174.1:2194-5735 GCA_009838385.1 Dehalococcoidia bacterium
GGCGGTGGAGGAGAGGCGCGTTGGGGGTCTGGGCGTCCATCTGACGAAGACGTTGATGGACGACGTGCGTTACTCACATGAGAACGGCAGGAACCGGCTGAACATCGTCACCCGCAAGGTGCGATGAGGCGACCGCGGTTCGTACGCGTCGCCTGGCTGGCAGGCGTCTGTTCTTTCCTGATCGCGTCTCTCATAGGGCTCGGCTGCTCGGGGGGCGGCGACGACGACGCGGGCACGGTGACCGCCACCGCGACTGCTACCGAGGCGATCGACAGGGGGACTCCGGGAGTGTTCGAGGACCGGGTGCTCTTCGGACAGTCGGCGGCGTTCAGCGGACCAGCATCGGCGCTCGGCACGAACATGCGCCTCGGGATCGAGGCCGCGTTCCACGAGGCGAACGAGAACGGCGGCGTGCACGGACGCCGGATCGAGTTGAAATCGCTGGACGACGCGTACGAACCGGAGGCGGCGATCGCCAACACGCAGCAGCTCATCGGCGAGGGCGTGTTTGCCCTGATCGGCGCGGTGGGGACGCCCACGTCCCGCTCGGCCACGCCGATCGCCTTCGCGGCGGGCGCTCCGTACATCGCGCCCTTCACGGGCGCCGGCTTCCTCCGCGATCCGGAGTGGAGCAACATCATCAACCTGCGCGCGTCGTACGCGCAGGAAACCGAGGAGATGGTTGAACGGCTGAGGGCCGACCTTGGCATCGAGCGGATCGGGATTCTGTACCAGGACGACTCGTACGGGCGGAGCGGGTACGACGGCGTGCAGCAGGCGCTGGCCCGCCGGGGCAGCGAGGCGGTGGCCGTGGGGCGCTACACGCGCAACACCTCGGCGGTGAAGGCGGCCGTGCTCGACCTGCTGGAGAACGACCCCGAGGCGGTGATCATGATCGGCGCCTACGAGCCGATGGCGACGTTCATCAAGTGGGCCAAGCGGCTTGGGTCGGACGCGCTCTTCCTGAACGTTTCGTTCGTCGGCAGCAACGCCCTGGCGCAGGAGCTGGGGTCCGATGGCGTCGGCGTGCTGGTGACACAGGTAGTTCCCTTCCCGGAGGACGACTCGCTGGCGGTCGTGGCGGCGTACCAGCGAGCACTGGCGGCGTACGCGCCCGACGTGACACCGGGGTTCGTGTCGCTCGAGGGCTATCTCGCCGGCCGGCTCGCCATCGCGGGGCTTGAGCGCTGCGGGCGCGATCTAGACCGGGAGTGCTTCCTGAACAGTCTTCGGCAAGCCGATGCGTTTGACATCGAGGGGTTCGCGCTGCAGTACGGGGCAGATGACAACCAGGGGTCGGACAAGGTATTCCTGACAGTCATCGGGCCCGGCGAGCGGTACCATGCCATTGAATCACTCCGCGAGATCGAGGCACTGCGAGAGACAGAGTGGTTGAACGACTAAAGCAGATAGTGGACAGCCGGTTCCGCATCTCGACCCAGCTCTACCTGGCGGTCGGGGGAGCGGTGGTGCTCACGCTGGCAGCGAGTCTCGTCGGCTGGTTCTCTTTCGACCGCGTGGGAACCGTCCAGAGCCGCGTGAACGAGGGAAGCGTGCCCGAGCTGGCGGCGTCGTTCGGCGTCGCGCGGGACACCGGCGTCCTGGTGGCGGCGGCGCCAAACCTGACGGCGGCCTCGACGCCAGAGGAGTTCGCGCAGGTCGTTCAGAGCATCGACGCCGCCTACACGTCTTTCGAAGAGCAGCTGCTCACGCTGGAGGCCAAGAAGGACACGGACCAGGCGCGGGTGGCCCGGATCCGCACGTATTCGGACACACTCAACTCCAATATCAACGAGCTGCGGAGCGAAACAGCAGGCGTGTTCGACTTGCGGGCGCGCCTGGAGGGACTGCAGGAAGAGCTGACGCAGGTGCGGTTCGAGCTGGACGACCTGCTGGCGCCGGCGATCGACGATCAGTTCTTCTTCGTGCTGACCGGATTCATCGACCTCGACGACTCGGCTGCGCCCCGCTCGCAACACTTCGCCGAGCAGGAAGTCGTCCGCTACCGGCGGCTGAGCGAGTTGCAGGGGGACGTGAACATCGCGACGGAGCTTCTGGCGAACGCATTCACGTTGTCGGACGCCTCATTGGTCGAGCCCCTGCGGGAGCGCTTCGAAGCCGCGCGGAACCGCATCGAGCGGAACCTGGGAACGGAACGGGGAACCGACTTCCATACGGCCGCCACGCCGGTCTTCGATCGGTTGTTCGCCCTGGGCCTCGGTGGAGGAAGCGTGTTTGGCCTCTTCGAGCAGGAGCTCCGGATCGAGGCCCGCCAGTCGGAGTTGCTGGCGAGCAACCGCGACCTCTCGATCGACCTGGTGGCGGAGGTGGACGGGCTGGTGATGGCGGCGCAGGCGAGCGCGGCGGATGCCACCGAGGCCTCCTCCTCGGCGATCTTCACGGGCCGCACGCTTCTGCTCGTCATCAGCGCGGTGAGCGTGGTCGGGGCGGTGCTCATCATCTGGCTCTACCTGGGCAGGATCCTCCTGCGCCGCCTGAACCTGCTCACGGACTGGATGCGGCGGATGGCCGGCGGGGACATCGAGACGAGCGTGGAGATGGAGGGTCGGGACGAGGTCGCGGACATGGCAGCCGCGCTCGAAGTGTTCCGGCGGCACGCGCTCGAGGTTCAGCGGCTGAACCTGGTGGAGGAGCTGGCGAACGAGCTGCAGGAGAAGAACGTGGAGCTGGAGAGCACGCTGGGTGAGCTGAACAAGGCCCAGGACCAGATTGTGATGCGGGAGAAGCTGGCGGCGCTGGGTGAGCTGACGGCGGGCGTGGCCCACGAGATCCGGAACCCCCTGAACTTCGTGAACAACTTCTCCGAGGTCTCGGGCGAGCTTCTGACCGAGCTGCAGGAAGTGCTGGAGGAGGATGGCGTAAATCTGAGCGAGGAGCAGCAGTCGTATGTCGAGGAGATCACGGGCGACCTGACCGACAACCTTGAGCGGATCCAGTCGCACGGACAGCGGGCGAACCGCATCGTCGAGAACATGCTGCGCATGGGACGGGGTTCGGGGGAGTGGCAGATGAGCGACATCAATGGGCTGCTCGATGAGCACGCGAAGTTGGCCTACCACAGCGCCCGCGCAACGGATTCGGACTTCCAACTGGACCTGAAGGACGAGTACGACCCGAATGCAGGCGAGATGGAAGTCATTCCCCAGGACCTGGGCCGCGTCTTCCTCAACATGGTGAGCAACGCGTGCTACGCGACGAACGAGCGGCGCGCCGCGACGCCGGGAGCGGACGTGGTGGGCGGGCCCTACACGCCGACGATCTGGCTGAGCACGAAGCGACTCGATGACCACATCGAAGTTCGGATCAAGGACAACGGCACGGGGATGCCGCCGGAGGTTGCGGAGAAGATTTTCAACCCCTTCTTCACGACCAAACCGACGGACCAGGGCACGGGTCTGGGGCTGTCGCTCTCGAGCGACATCGTTCGCAGGCACGGCGGGACCATCACCGTGGACACGGAACCGGGCGAATACACCGAGATGATCATCGAACTGCCGCTGGAGCGGCCGGCCGAAACGGC
>VXRS01000215.1 GCA_009838385.1 Dehalococcoidia bacterium
GGTCAGGTGAGACTGGCGTCGTCGGGGAGGGGGTCGCGGGGCACATCTTCGTGGGCGTTGACCATGTGGTGGGCGAGCGTTTCGAGCCGCCCCCACATGGCGTCGAACTCGTCCTGGGGGACCTGCTGCGACTCGAGGGCGGCGCGCATGTGCGTCAGCCAGAGCTGGGCGTGGTGCTCGGCGATGACGAAGGGGAAGTGGCGGCGGCGGAGGCGGGGGTGGCCGTAGCGTTCCGAGTAGCGCGCTTCGCCGCCGAGCCACTGCTCGAAGAAGAGCGCCAGCTTCTCGCGGCTGGGGGTGAGGTCGTCGGGGTAGAGGGCGCGGAGGGGAGCGTCCTTCGCGACGGCGTCGTAGAACGTGTCGACAATGGCCTCGACCACCTCGCGCCCACCGATGCGTTCGAAGGGGGTCTGGGCGCTCACGAAGTCCGCCAGCGGAGCGCGAGGAACGTGAGGGTGAAGGAGGCCACGCTGAACCCGAGCGTGGCGGTGGCGCCCCAGAGGATGTCGAAGCCGTTCCAGCCTTCGATGATGAGGGAGCGCTGCGCCTCGAGCACATAGGTGATGGGATTGATGGTGGCGAGCACCTCAAGCCAGTCGGCGAAGACATCCTTGGGGGCGAACGCCGTGGAGAGGAAGATGAGGGGGAAGAGGAGGAGCCCGCCGGCAGCGGCCGCCTGGGGGCTGCCCGTGCGGAGGGCGATCGCGGCGTTGAAGCCGGAGTAGGCCATTCCGAAGCCGAACGACCCCACGAGCAGGACGAGCAGGCCCGGGACGCCCGTATCGAAACCCGTGCCGAAGATGAGGCCCACGCCAACGATGAAGGCCGTAATGGCGACCGTACGAACGCCATCGGCGGCGATGCGTCCGAAAACGATCGCGGAGCGGGGCGCGGGGGTGAGGAGGAGCTTGTCGAAGTAGCCGCGCTGTATGTCGGTGATGGTGCCGAGGCCCGCGCTCGCGGAGATGCTGGAGGCGGCGGCGAGGATGGCGACCGGCACCTGGAAGCCCGTGAAGTTGTCGATGCCGAAGGCATCGGCCGCGATCGAACCGATGGAGCCGACGGTGACGGCAAAGAAGAAGAGGGGGATGAGGACGTTGCCGGCCTCCTGCGCGGGATTCCGGACGGCTTCTCGGAGGGAGCGCAGCGTGAGGAAGTACACGGTGGCAATGGATTGCATCACGCGGCTCCCCCCTCGGCGGGCTGCGGCTCCTCCACCTGGAGATGGTGCCCCGTCGCCTCGAGAAAGACATCGTCGAGGCTGGGGCGGGAGATGGCGACGTCGCCGACCTCGATGCCGGCGTCGTCGAGGGCGAGGACGATGCGGGCGACCGCGCGGGCGCCGTCCGGCACGTAAACTACCGCGGCGCCGTCGGCGATCTGGACACGCTCGACGCCGGCGACGTCGCCAGCGACCTCAGCGGCGCGATCGAGGGCATCCGCTGCGGGTACCTGGACGGTGACCACGTCGGTGCCGATGCGGGCCTTCATCTCGGCGGGGGAACCGCGGGAGATGATGCGGCCCTCATCGATAATGGCGAGGTCGTGGGCGAGGCGGTCGGCCTCCTCGAGGTACTGGGTGGTGAGGAAGACGGTGATTCCGTCCTCGGCGCTGAGGCGGGTGACGTAGCGCCAGATCGCCTCCCGACTGATCGGGTCGAGGCCTGTCGTCGGCTCATCGAGGAAGAGGATGCCGGGGCGGTGGACAAGGGCGGCGGCGAGGTCGAGGCGCCGCTTCATCCCGCCGGAGTAGGTGCCAATGGCGCGATCGGCCGCGTCCTCAAGGTCGACGATGGCGAGCAGCTCGTCCACGCGCCCGCGGCGGCGGGCTCCGCCCATGCCGAAGAGGCGCGCCTGGAGCGTGAGCAGCTCGCGACCGGTCTGGACGTCGTCGAGACCGGCTTCCTGGAGGGCGACGCCGATGCTACGGCGCACGGCGCGGGCGTCGTCGCGGATGTCGAGGCCGTCGACGCGGGCACTGCCGGCCGTCGGGCGGAGGAGGGTCGTGAGCATGCGGATGGTCGTGGTCTTGCCGGAACCGTTCTGGCCGAGGAAGCCGAAGATGGTCCCGGGCGCGATGTCGAGGTCGATCCCGTCGACGGCGCGCACCTCATCGAAGTGCTTGGTCAGACCCTGGGCCCAGATCGCACTCACCGAACCGAGCGTAGGGCATTGCGTGCGTTCGGCAAACTTTCGACCGTTATGTCGTGTTCTGGGTATCCTGTTCGGGGTGGGCCTCGCCGTTGGCGATGACCTGGGCGAGGAGGTCGAGGTTGTCGCTATTGACGCCCGCCGCGCCGGCCCCCAGAACGCGCTCCAGTTCGGCGGTCGTGTTCACCGGCCACACGAAGGTCGACACGCCACGGCCGGAGAGTTCGCTCATCAGAGCCGGTTCGACGAGCGTGATGTGCATGGAGAGGGCGTGGAAGCGATCCCCGAGGGTAGGCATGAGCTCGGCGAGCTCGTGGGGCCAGGCGGCGGAGGGGATGAGGCAGACGCCGTCCCGCCCCTCGAACGGCTCCAGCAGCCACCACTCGCGGGTCGTGACCGCGTAGGTGGCGGCAGGCAGGCAGCGGTCGAAGGCGGCAACGATGCCCTCGGAGAGGGCGAGGGTCTCGGACTTCAGGTCGACCATGAGCTGGACATCGGGGCCGGCAGCTTCAATGACGGCCTCCAGCTCGAGGCGGGGGCCCCAGCCCGGGGAGAGCCGCCAGCGCTCGCGGAGGAGGGGCAGGGGGCCGACGGTCCTGGCGTGACGCACCTCGAGGCGGCCGCGGCGAAGCCAGACATCGAGCTCCACGAGGTCGGCGCCGATAGACCTGGCGTGATCGAGACGGGCGAGGTCGTTGCCGGCGCGGTGGGCGATGGCGACGGGGCGGCCCCGGGGCCGGGGGCAGGTCACGAAGGGGTTCCGCCTCGCTGGAGCAGATACTGGACATCGGGTGGAAGGGGAACGCCGCGGCCGCTCACGGTATCGAGCCAGGCCCAGGAGTGGACGAAGGTGGCGACGGGCGTCCCCCGAGCAGTGGAGCGGACGGAGAACTCCTGCTCGAAGCCGCGGTCGTCGGCGCTGGTGGTCGTGACCTCAATGGTCACACCGTCCTGCCAGGGGAGGGGGGAGTGGTAGACGGCGCGGGTCTCGCGCTGGACAGCAATGACGTGGTCGGGTTTGGAGACGCCGCAATGCTCCTCGAATGCGGCGTAGGCGAGCTCCGTGAGCGCGAGCAGCACACCCGCGTGGACGAAGCCGGTGTCGGTGAACGTGTCGGTGTGGCGGGTGGGATAGGAGATGGAAAAGGGCACGGCCCGATCGTGGGAGTCAGGGGCGCGAGAGGCAAGCCTAGAAGATAACGGCGTCGACGCCCCAGACCTGTCCGGCGCCGGTCACGAACAGGACGACGGCGATCAGGATCATCATCAGGTTCTGGCCCTGCTCGCCCTGATCCTTGAGGCCGGCGAGGAGGAGGTAGTTCAGGTTGAGGAAGGCGGCCAGCACGAGACCGGCAAAGGTGAGGATGCCGAAGGTGATGCTGACACCGGCGGCGAATTCCCCGAGGACGACCAGCCAGGAGGTGATGACCCAGGTGCGCTCGTTGCGCAGGGCGGTTGCCTTGAGGATGCCGGCGAAGGCGGGGATGGGGTGATTCTCGACGAGGCCCTCGACCCAGCCGCGGGAGCCGCCGCTGAGGAAGCCGGGCAGGTCCTTGTGGCGCACGCTCTCGAGCCACCAGAGGCCGAGGCCGATGCGAAGGATCGCGAGCCACTCCTCCTTCGTGAGCCAGTCGAAGATGTCCAGCGGTTCCATGGGCGAGGGATTCTAGCCCCCCTGAGGTCGCCTCGCGCTACGATCGGACGATGGCAAGCGAAACTCGTCCCCCGCTGATCTGGGTCGACATGGAGATGACAGGGCTCGACGTGGCGCGTCACCACGTGCTCGAGGTGGCGGCGATCGTGACGGACGGGGACCTGAACGAGGTCGACGACGGGCTCGACCTGATCGTGCATCAGCCCGATGAAGTCCTGGCGCTGATGGACGAGTGGTGCGTGAACCAGCACGGCCAGTCGGGGCTGACGGCGGCGGTACGGGCGTCGCGGGTGGGGCTGGCAGAAGCCGAGGCGCTGCTGCTCGACTACCTGCGACGGCACACGTCGGAGGGGCAGTCGCCGCTGTGCGGAAACTCGGTGGGACACGACAAGCGCTTCCTCGAGCGGTGGATGCCGGAGGTAGTCCAGCACCTGCACTACCGCATCATCGACGTGTCGACGGTGAAGGAGCTGGCGCTGCGCTGGTATCCCGACATGAAGCGCTTCCCCAAGGGCGAGGCGCACCGCGCGCGCGGCGACATCCGCGAGTCGATCGCGGAGCTGCGGTACTACCGGGAGCAGCTTTTTCGCTAGCGGCCTCGCAGGCGGCGGGCGGCGCGCTGGATGATGCCGGGGCGGCGGATGCGTTCGCGCAGCTGGGCCAGGCCCTCGGGGGTCCCGATAAGGATCGGTCGCGACCAGTCGCGCAGAGTAGGGGTACGGTCCTCCCGGACGCGGGTGGGGGGAACGAAACGCTCGAATGGCTTCCAGGTGTTGCCCTCGCGGATCAGGGCCTCGCGACCCGCCGCTTCCGCGAGGACAAGGCCGGCGGCGACGTCCCAGACGTGTACCCCCCAGAACTGGGCGGTGGTGAAGACGCCGGTGGCGACGTAGGCGCACTCGATGGCCGCGGAGCCTGTGACGCGGTTGTCCCAGCCTGCGGCACGCCCGGGGGCGCCGCCGGGAGCGGCGCTGAGGCTGCGACGGACGCCCTGGTTCTCGACGGCCTCCACGGGCTCGCCCTCGAAACTGAGAGGCCCACCGTGGCGCGCGTGGTAGACGCCCGGCCCGAGGCCGTGGCTGGTGGAGCACCAGATCGCGCCCGCCACGGGAACGCCCTCGTGGAGGACCCCGATGGAAGCCGCGAAGAGCGGGTAGCGATTGACAAAATTGCTGGTGCCGTCGACCGGGTCGATGGCCCACAGGTACTCGGCGTCGGGAAGGGGATGGTCGTCCTGTTCCTCGCCGAGGACGGCGTGGCCGGGGAGGCGTTCGGCCAAACGCTCGCGAATCATCTCCTCGACGGCACGGTCAACCTCAGAGACAGGGTCGGTGGGGGCAGCCTCCTCGGACTTGCTTTCGTCCTTGTAGTCGACGTTGATGGAGCGTCCGAGGGCGGCCGTGATCTCGGCGCCGGCGGCCTCGGCAAGCTCGCGGGCCGTCGCTTCAAGCTCCGCCAACAGGGCGGCCCGGGACCGTGGAAGCTCGTGCTGGGGGCTGGCCTCGTCGGTCACGTGCAGGTCACGATCCGGCTTCTGCGGCCAGTTCCTCGAGGGTCACGCGGGCCACGCGCCGGCCCCTGGCGAGCAATGCTTCGAGGTCGCCCTGCGCCTGCGCGGCCTTGAGCTGGGCGAAGGTCCAGGGCTTGCCCGGCACGGGCGCGTCGACGGGGTCGTTACGGACGATCTGGACGAAGGCGCCGCTGGGCGGCCCGCCCTTGTGGAGCTGGCCGGTGGAGTGGAGATAGCGCGGCCCGAAGGCGGCGGTGGTGGCGACGCCGTGGCGATCGCGAAGGCGGAGGCGCAGGTCCTGCAGCGTGGCGGCGTTCTCCTCGGTGCGGGGCAGGTAGGCGAGGAGGGCGAGATAGTCGCCCGGCCGAAGGGAGGCGAGCACTTCGGCGAGCGGCGGGGTCTGCGGGGG
>VXRS01000198.1:0-5243 GCA_009838385.1 Dehalococcoidia bacterium
CACCCGCACCTCGCCCGTCGTCACGTCGGCCAGCGCCAGACCCCGCTCCCCGCCCCGCTCGACCAGCGCCGCCAGCTCGTTCGGCGTCTCCGCCGAGAGCGCCGCCTCGCTCGTGACCGTCCCAGCCGTGACCGTGCGCACGACCTCGCGCGGGACGAGGCCCTTCACGCTCGCCGGATCAGCCATCTGCTCGCAGATGGCCACGCGATGCCCGCGCTTCACCAGCTTTGCGACGTGCCCGTCGATGCTGTGGTAGGGGACGCCCGCCAGCGGCACGCGGATGCCCTTCCCCATCGGCTTCGAGGTCAGCACAATGTCGAGCTCGCGCGCCACGAGTTCCGCGTCGTCGTCGAATGTCTCGTAGAAGTCGCCCAGCCGGAAGAAGAGGATCGCGCCGGGATGCCGTCGCTTCAGCTCCAGGTACTGCTTGCGAATCGGCGTCGTCACGCCCCCAACACCCCTTGGCCTGCGCGGCCCCGCCTATTCTACGGACATGTGTTCGGGTACGTATGCCCTTGCGGTCCTAACCTTCACAACCGCGACCGGTTCCTCGCCACGATCCCGTATCCGAACCCCACCAGGTCCCGCAGTGGCCGCAGCCAGAGCACCCGCGCGGGGACCCGCCACCCGATCGCCCCCAGCGTGAAGATCGTGGCATCCCCGCCCCGCAGCACCCGTCCCCGGGGCGTGACGGCGTGTAACGCCTCCGCGCACGCCGCCCGCAGCTCCGGCGTCATCGGCGGGCTTGGCGCCTCCTGGTAGGGGACCACGCGCAGCTTCCGCCCCTGGTCGCGTTCCTCGACCCACGCCGCCAGCCGCGTGCAGAACTCGCAGTCGCCGTCGAAGAGCAGCCAGGCCCGCTCCCCGCCGCTCCCTTCCCCGCCCATCGCGTTGTTAGGCGTCGACGGCGTTGGCTCGCAGGTAGGCCTCGTCGAAGCGCAGGCCCAGCCCGGGCTCGTCACCCAGCACCACCATCCCGTCCTCCACCTGCGGCACCTCCTCGAACAGCGGGAACGCCCAGGGAACGTGCTCCAGCAGGAGTGTGTTCGTCCCCGCCGCCGCGTGCGCGAACAGCTCCGTCGCCAGGTGCGTCACCACCGGCAGGTTGAACGCCTCCGCCAGGTGTGCCGCCTTCACGTACTCGGTGAAACCGCCTACCCGGAACAGGTCGACCATCATGATGTCGATCGATCGCGCCTCCACCATGTGCCGGAACGGGACCAGCCCGTAGTGGTACTCCCCCGAGCAGACAGGCGTATCCAGCGCCGCCGCGATACGCGCCATTCCCGCGTAGTCCTGGTGCTGCGTCGGGTCCTCGAGCCAGTACAGGCGGTGCTCGCTCAGCTGCCGCCCGATCGTCGTCGCCTGGTGCACGGTCCAGCCCTGGTTGATGTCAATCATGATGTCGACGTCCTCCCCCACTGCCTCCCGCAGCACGCGCATGCGCTCCACCTCGTCCGCCGCCGAGGACTCCGCCCCGCAGCGCAGCTTCATCGCCTTGAAGCCCGCCTCCACCAGCGTCGGTCCCCACTGCTGCAGCTCCTCCAGGTTGTAGTGCCGCCACAGGTGCCCGCTGCCGTAGGCGTTCGCACGGCCCTCGCTCCCGCCGAGCAGCTTCCAGCAGGGCAGGCCCAGCGCCTTTCCCTTGATGTCCCACAACGCCACGTCGATGGCCGAGCTCGCACGCGTCACGAGTCCCGCCGGCGCCGTGCCACCGTTCCGCATCCGCAGGTCCCGCCCGATCGCGTCCGTCTCGAACGGATCGCGCCCCACAACCTGCTCGCACAGGCCGTCGAGCGTCGCCTTCAGCGCCGGCGCCACCGCCCGCGAGACGTACGCCGCATAGGCAATCCCCTCGATCCCGTCATCCGTGCGCAGCCGCAGGGTCACGTACCAGGGCGTCACCTGCCCGGGGATCTCGCCCAGCGTCACCCGCTCCTTGGACAGCTCGATTACCTGCGTTTCGAACCCGGCGACCTTCATGTGTGCTCCTATCGGCCCGCCGCATCGAGGTGGCGAGCAGCCTTAGTCCAGAATGCCCTGCTTGAGCGCGATCGGCTCCAGCTCCCGCTCCCCCGCGGGACCGCCGCCTTCGACCTCGAAGCCGGCGTCCGCGATCATCGCGAGGTCCGCCTCCGCCGCCTGCCCCTTCGTCGTCAGGTAGTCCCCGATGAAGATCGAGTTCGCCAGGTACAGACCCAGCGGTTGCAGCGACCGCAGGTGCACCTCGCGCCCTCCCGCGATGCGCACCTCCGCCCGCGGGAACAGCAGCCGGAAGACCGCCAGGATGCGCAGGCAGCGCTGCGGCGTGAGCTCGTTCAGCCCCGCCAGGGGCGTGCCCTCGATCGGGATGAGGAAGTTGATGGGCACCGAGTCCGGGTCGAGCTCCCGCAGCGCGTAGCCCGCGTCGAGCACGTCCGCGTCGCGCTCCCCCATTCCGAAGAGCGCGCCCGAGCAGGGCGAGAGCCCGCCCTCCTTCGCCCGCCCGACGGTCTCCTGTCGATCGGCGAAGGTGTGCGTGTCGCAGATCGCCTCGTAAAAGCTCTCGCTCGTGTTCAGGTTGTGGTTGTAGGCGTAGACCCCCGCCTCGCCCAGCCGCTCCGCCTGCCCCTCGGCCAGCAGTCCAAGACAGGCGCAGATCTCCATCGCCCCGTCCGCCGCCTTCACCGCCTCGACTCCCCGCGCCACATGCTCCACCTCCCGCTCCGTCGGCCCGCGCCCGCTCGCCACCAGGCAGAGCCGCGTCGCCCCCAGCTCCCGCGCCCGCTCCGCCGCCGCGCAGAACGTCTCCTCGCCCACCATCGCGTAGGACGCGATCGCCGCCGTCGAGTCCCGCGCCTGCGAGCAGTAGTGGCAATCCTCGGGGCAGAGCCCGCTCTTGATGTTCAGCAGCAGGTTCAGCTTCACGCGCCGCCCGAACGCCGCGAAGCGCACGCGGCTCACCGCCGACACGATCTCGAGCGTGCGCTCGTCCGGCGCCTGCAGCAGCCAGGCCAGCTCGTCGCGGCCCGGATCACGCCCGTCCAGGCTCGCCTCGACCAGCCGCTCCAGCCGCGCTTCGAAGGTCAGTTCCATGGGCTCGAAGCATACCCCGCCCTCGCGCCACACGGCAGTCGCGGTACGATCCGCCGATGCCCGCCGACTCCGCCCCCGCGGACTACCCCCTCTGGCACCCCTTTACGCAGATGGCGCGCTTCGAACGCGAGCCCCAACTCGTCGTCGCCCGCGCCGAGGGCAACCTTCTTATCGACACCGCTGGCAACGAGTACGTCGACGGCGTCGCGTCCCTCTGGGCGAACGTCCACGGCCACAGTCACCCCCACATCGTGGGCGCTATCCAGGAGCAGGCGGCGAAGCTCCAGCACAGCACCCTCCTCGGCATCACCCACGAGCCCGCCGTCGAGCTCGGCCGCCGCCTCCTGCCCCACCTCCCCGGCCGCTCCCGCGTCTTCTTCAGCGAGAACGGCGCCTCCGCCGTCGAGGTCGCGCTCAAGATGGCCGTCCAGTACTGGGCAAATGAGGGCCGCCCCGAACGCAACCGCATCGCAGCCCTCGACATGGCCTACCACGGCGATACCCTCGGCGCCGTCAGCGTCGGCGGAGAAGGCCCCTTCCGCGACGTCTACGAACCCTTGCTCTTCGAGCCGCTGCGCTTTTCGCCTGCCTCCCCCGACTCCTTGCGAGAACTCCTGGAGAGCCACGGTGAAGAGGTGGCCGCCGTCATCATCGAGCCGCGCGTACAGGGCGCCGGCGGCATCATCGTCGCCCCCGAGGGCCACATCGCCGCCGTCCGCGCCCTCTGCGACGAGTTCGACACCCTCCTCATCGCCGACGAGGTCGCCACCGGCTTCGGCAAGACCGGCGCCATGTTCGCCTGCGACCTCGAGGGCGTGACCCCCGATATCACGGTCCTCGGGAAGGGCATCACGGGCGGCTACCTGCCCCTCTCCGCCACCGTCACCACCGAGGAGGTCTACCAGGCCTTCCACGGCGAAGAGGGCCGCAAGCTCTTCCACGGCCACACCTACGCCGGCAACCCCATCTGCTGCGCCGCCGCCCTCGCCAGCCTCGACCTGTTCGAGGCCAGCGACCTGCTCGCCCGCACCCGCAAACGCGCCGACCTGCTCTCCGCGCTTCTCGCCGAGCGCATCGCCGACCACCCCCTCGTGGGCGACGTCCGCCAGCAGGGTCTCATGACCGGCATCGAGCTCGTCGCCGACCGCGATACCCGCGAACCCCTCCCCCCCGACCGCGAGGCCGGCTGGCGCGTCTGCCTTGCCGCCCGCGACCGCGGGGTCTTCATCCGTCCCCTGGGGGACGTTATCGTCCTCATGCCTCCCCTCTCCATCGAGGAGGACGAGCTCGCACAGATCTGTGAGGCGGTCGCCTATGGCCTCGACCGAGTCCCCCGCGGCTAGCGGCTGGCTCGGCGAGCTCCGCGACGAGCTCGACGACCTCGACCGCCAGTCCCTCCGGCGCACCGTCCTCACCCCCCGCGACGGCCAGGGCGAGACCCTCACCATCGACGGCCGCGAGCTGCTCAACCTCACGTCCAACAACTACCTCGGCCTCGCCGCCGACCCCCGCGTCGTCGAGGCTGCCGCCGAGGCCGCCCGCGCCTACGGCGCCAGCGTCAGCGCCTCCCGCCTTCTCTGCGGCTCCACCCCCCTCCACGAGGAGCTCGAAGGGCGTCTCGCCGCCCTCAAGGGACAGGAAGCCTCCCTCCTCTACTCCTCCGGCTACCTTGCCAACCTCGGCGTCCTCACCGCCCTCGCCCGCCCCGGCGACGTCATCTTCAGCGACGCCCTCAACCACGCCTCCATCATCGACGGCTGCCGCCTCTCCGGGGCCGAGACGCAGGTCTACCGCCACTGCGACGCTGGCCACCTCGCCGAGCTCCTCGCCGCTACCCCCGCCCGTCGCCGTCTCATCGTCAGCGAGACAGTCTTCAGCATGGACGGCGACGTGGCCCCTCTCCCAGCCCTCGTCGAGCTTGCCCGCGCCCACGACGCCGTCCTCGTCCTCGACGAGGCCCACGCGACCGGCGTGCTCGGTCCCAACGGCGAGGGCGCGCTCGCCCGCCTCGGGCTTGACCCTGAGGGCATCGTCGTCGTCGGGACGCTCTCCAAGGCGCTCGCCTCCGCCGGCGGCGTCGTCGCCGGCGCCGGCGCCCGGCTGGCCGAACTAGGGGGCCGCTCGCGGCCCGGGATATTGACCCCCGGCCGGGCGCCCCCCCGCCGCGG
>VXRS01000198.1:5253-5709 GCA_009838385.1 Dehalococcoidia bacterium
GGGCGGGCGCGGGCCCCCGCTTGGGGCTTCACCGTGTGGGTTTCGTCGGCGGGGGTACGCTCTCCACGGCGCGCCCCCCCGCGGGCGGGTTCGTCGCCCCCGACGCCACCGTCATCGACTACCTCGTGAACCGCTCGCGCCCCTTCATCTTCAACACGGCCCTGCCCCCCGCCAGCGTCGGCGCCGCTCTCGCCGCCCTCGACATCGTTGCGGCAGAGCCCGAGCGCCGCGCCCACCTCGACGCGCTCGCCTCCCGGCTGCGCGACGGTCTGGTCGCCGCCGGCTATCCGCCCTCCGACTCCGAGACCGCCATCGTGCCCCTCCTCCTCGGCTCGGCCGACGCCGCCCTCGCCCTTGAGCAGCGGTTGCGGGACGCCGGAATCCTCTCCCGCGCGATCCGTCCCCCCACCGTCCCCGAAGGCACGGCCCGCATCCGCTTCAACCTCATCGCCACCC
>VXRS01000089.1 GCA_009838385.1 Dehalococcoidia bacterium
GCCTCCACCGCCCGCACGAGCGCCCGCCCCGCCCCCGGCTCTCGCGAGGCCAGCAGATCGAAGCTAGCGATCCCCTCGTCCTCGTGCCGTCGCACCACGCCCGCGACCCCGCCCTCGCACTCCGCCAGCAGGAACGCCTCGCCCGTCTGCATGCGCACGGCGAGGTCGGCTTCGGAGGGAGGTTCCGGCTCCGGGTAGCTGGCGTTCGACTCCGCGAACGCCTCCGCCAACAGCTCCGCCAGCTCGGGTGCGTCGTCGCTATCGGCGGCACGGACGGCGAAGCGGCTCACGCCGCAATCGTAGAGGTCGGGCCGCTCAGGTGCCCGCGCCCTCCTCAAGGGCGGAGGGGCTACAATGTCGCGCACAATTCCGGCGGCGCGCGCCGCCGCTCCCAGGGAAGGTACCGCCATGGAAGATGTTGTTCTCGCAAGCGGCGTTCGCACCGCTATCGGCACGTTCAACGGCTCGCTCGCCAACACACCCGCCAGTGAGCTCGGCTCCACCGTCATCGCCGAGGCCGTCAATCGCGCCGGCGTCGACGTTGGTGAGGTCGACCAGATCGTCATGGGCATCGTCGGTCAGGTGGCCGAGGATGCCTACCTCTCGCGCGTCTCCGGCATCAGGGCCGGCATCCCCGTCGAGACGCCGGCGGTCAACATCAACCGCCTCTGCGGCAGCGGCCTCGAGGCCATCAACACCGCCGCGCGCTACATCGAGACGGGCGACGCCGACGTGGTCGTTGCCGGCGGCGCCGAGAACATGACGCGCCTGCCCTTCTACCTGCGCAAGGCTCGTTCCGGCTACCGCCTCGGCCACGACACCATCGAGGACGGCATCGTCAAGCTCCTCAGCGACCCCTTCGAGGACACCCACATGGGGATTACCGCGGAGAAGCTGGCTGAGGAGTACGAGATCTCCCGCACGGCCCAGGACGAGTTCTCCGCCGAGAGCCAGCGACGCGCCCTGAACGCCATCGAGCAGGGCTACTTCAAGGACCAGATCGTCCCCGTCACGGTGCGCGAGCGCCGCGAGGAGCGCGTCTTCGACACGGACGAGTTCCCGCGCGCGAGCACGCCCGAACAGCTCGCCAAGCTGCGCCCCGCCTTCAAGAAGGACGGCATGGTGACGCCCGGCAATGCAAGCGGCATCAACGACGGCGCCGCCGCCACGGTCGTGATGAGTGCGGCCAAGGCCGACGCGCTGGGCGTGAAGCCGCGCATGCGCCTTATCGCCCGCGCCGAGGCCGGCGTCGACCCGTCGATCATGGGCAGCGGCCCCATCCCGGCCGTACACAAGGTGCTCGACAAGGCCGACATGTCCCTCGACCAGATGGACGTGATTGAGCTGAACGAGGCCTTCGCCAGCGTTGCCTGCGCCTGCTCCAACGAGCTCTCGCTCGACCCGCAGAAGACGAACCCGAACGGCGGCGCCATCGCCCTCGGCCACCCCGTGGGCGCGACCGGCACCATCCTGACGGTGAAGCTGATGCACGAGCTGGAGCGCACGGGTGGCCGCTACGGCCTGGTCAGCCTCTGCATCGGCGGCGGCCAGGGCATCGCCACCATCTTCGAGCGCCTCGACTAGAAGAGGAGAGCGCCGCGCTCCGCTTCGCTGCGCGCGGCTGAGTGGAGCGCTCGCGCCTGCGGCGCCTCGCTGAGGAGAGCGGCGGACTCCGTCCGCCTGAGTGGAGCGCGCGGCATCGCCGCGCTCAGTTGGCACCAGGCTTGGGTTGGAATATGGACGGTGATGGCCGCCCTATGTCACCGAGCTTGCCAACGACAAGGTATGCTGAAGGCATGCCAGTAGCTCCAGAGTGGGACGACCGTCGACTGCAGATCAGGCGTCTTATTCGCGAGAGCCAGGCACGGCGAGTGCGCTACAGGGTGGAGCGGGCAGCCCGTGAGACGGCAGGAACCCGTGATGTCGAGTCCCCAGATGCAAATCAGGTGCTGCTTGAGGCCATCCTCGCGACTGTGACCCGCATCGAAGCAAGGCTCGCGGACCGCTAGCCGCGCCCCACTCAGCGCGGCGATAGCCGCGCGCTTTCCTCAGGCCGGGCGCAGCCCGCCGCTCTCCTCAGCCGCGCTCGCGCGGCGCTCTCCTCAGTCGATCTGTGCGATGCGGCGGGCGTGACGCCCGCCGTCGAAGGGCGTGTCGAGCCACGTCCCGACGATGTCGAGCGCCGTCTCCAGGCTGACCATGCGCTGGCCGATGGAGATGACGTTGGCGTCGTTGTGGCGACGCCCCATCTCCGCCGATTCGTGGCTCCAGCAGAGCGCGCAGCGCACCCCCGCCACCCGGTTCGCGACCATTGCCTCGCCGTTCCCGGAGCCTCCCAGCACGATGCCGCGCTCGCAGTCGCCGCTCGCGACCGCCTCCGCGGCGGGGTGGATGAAGAGGGGGTAGTCGCACGACTCGTCCGAGTCCGTGCCGAAGTCGACCGGCTCGTGGCCGCGCTCGGCGAGGAAGGCCTTGATCGCCTCCTTGTACTCGTAGCCGGCGTGGTCGGAGGCGATGGCGATGCGCATGGCGGGAGTCTACCGGCTGGGCCCGCAGGGCCAACGGCGGCGGCGATCGCGGGATAGCAACAGGCCCCGGTTTCCCGGGGCCTGTGTAGGTCTCTTCGCGGTACTGCCTCCGCCCTGCACCCGTTCCGGGCTGAAGGCTTCCCGCTTCGGCCCGCGCGTGGCGGGCCTCAGAACTGCACGATCAGTACTCCGAGGAGGAGGTGAGTCTTGACGTGGTACACGTGCGACCTCCCTACGGTGTTCTGGGCTCACCTTACACCGGCTGTCAAGGTCGCGAGGTGGGCTTGCTGACCTACACCTGGTCCGGGTCGTCGAGCCCGAAGACGGTGTGCAGGGCGTTCACCGCCTGTCCCATGTGGTCCTCGTGGACGATGCAGGTGATGCGGATCTCGCTCGTCGTGATCAGGTCGATGTTCACCTCCGCGTCGGCCAGCGCCCGGAACATGCGCGCTGCGTAGCCCGGCTCCGTCTGGATGCCCGCGCCCACGATGCTCACCTTCCCGAGGTTGGTGTCGGCGGTGTAGCCGTCGGCCCCGATCGCGTCACAGATCTCGGACATTAGACCCTCCGCCCGGCGCAGGTCCTCGCGCGCGAGCGTGAACGTGAGGTCCGTCAGGTTCCGCTCGCTCGCGTTCTGCACGATCGTGTCGACGCTCACGCCCGCCTCGGCGAGCGGCTCGAAGATCTGGGCGGCGATGCCGCGCCGGTCGGGCACGTGCCGTAGCGTCACCTTCGCGATGTCGTGGTCGTCCACGACGCCGCGGACGCGGTTGCGTTCCTCCATCTCGGGGCCTCCATGGATGAGAGTGCCTGGCGCGTCGACCATGCTCGACGCCACCAGGATGGGCAGATCGTTCGTTGCCGCCACCTCGACGGCGCGGTTGTGCATCACCTGCGAGCCCTGCGTCGCCATCTCCAGCATCTCTTCGTAGTGGACGTCGGCCAGGCGGCGGGCGTTGGGGACCATGCGGGGGTCGGCGGTGTAGATGCCCTCGACGTCCTTGTAGGTCTCGCAGCGATCGGCGCCAAGGGCCACGCCCAGCGCCACCGCTGTCAGGTCGCTCGCGCCACGCCCCAGCGTGACGTAGTCGGCCTCCTCGGTGACCCCCTGGAAGCCGGCCACGATGGGGATGCGCCCGGCGCGCAGCTCCTCCTCGATGCGGTCGGCGTCGATCCGCTGGATGCGGCCGGAACCGTGGGACGCCCGCGAGTAGATGCCCGCTTGGCTTCCTGTCAGCCCGACCGCTTCCTGCTCCATCGCGTGCAGGGCCATCGCCAGCAGCGCCGCCGACATGTGCTCGCCCGTGGCGAGCAGCTGGTCGAGCTCGCGCGGGTCCGGGTTGGGCGAGACCTCGAGGGCGAGGTCGATGAGCTCGTCCGTGCGGTTCCCCATGGCCGAGACGACCACGACCACCTCGTCGCCCGCGCGCACGCGACCGGCGACCTGCCCGGCCACATGCCGGATGCGCTCCGCATCGGCGACGGACGTCCCCCCGAACTTCTGCACGACCCGCATGGAGTAGAGGATGCGCCAGCGCACCCTCACGCGCTATTCATGGCTACTTCGCCCTGACTCCTCGCGCTGATGCGACGATTGCATCAAAGAGCGCTCCCACATCCCGAGAGTCACCTTCGCTACTCTCGATCCGACGTCCCAACTCCTCGCCGGTGTTTGCGTCGAGGACGAGGTAAGAACCAGTCTTCACGTCTTCAAGCCCGACGGTGTAGCCACGACCACCGAGGACCCAGCCCGTGTAACGGACTAAGGTCATGCCTGCAGGGACATCAATCTCGAGTGGGGAATGTGGGGCAACACGGTATCTTGCCCCACCCGGGACGGGCTGTTCGTACAGCATGATCGGGGGGCCCCCGTCGGGATCAGGTCGGGCCGCAGGGGGATTCCACCGCAGTTCCACCTCCAACTCGTCGGTGAGCACGTCGTCGACGCACATGAGGTGGGCGAGGTAGAGCCACTCAACTGCAAGGAGCTTGCGGGCGCGTTCCCCGGGAGGGTCCGGGAGGATTGCTGTGACCCTGTACCGCATCCAGCAGTCCTCATAGCCGACGGGGTACCACTCGATCACGTCACCTATTTCAATGCTGTTGTAGAACGCTGCGTGCGAAGTCCCACCGCTGTCAGAGACGTTTACCATGATGGTGGTTGTGTCTGTGAGTGCATGCCAATCGGTGACGGCGCTGCTCTCGCCGCCCAGACCCTCGGCGAGGAACGCGTAGCTGCCCGGCGTCGCGACTGTGCCCGTCGTGTCGTAGGTGTCGTACCGGAAGGTCGTCGGGGTGGGCGGTGGAGGCTCGGTGAGGAGAGCCTTGTGGAGAATGGGACCACCCGGATCAAGCCCCGGAATCGGGTGCACGGTGCCCGAGCCAAAGTCCACCAGGACGGTCTGGGTGGCGTCCCCACACGCTTCGGATCCCAGGAACCCGACGAACAGCGCTCCTTCCAGGTGATCCCTAATCCAGAGGGGCCTGTGGCTTTCGTACGATCCCTCGCCTCCCCACGAGTAGGCGCCCAGGAATGCGCCCTGATCGCTGTGGTGGAGGAACCTGTCAAGCTGCCCTGGTTCGCGTTCCTCATGGCCGAGCCGGCCATCGACCGAACTGCGGACCCATGGGCGGGGAAGCTGCTCCGGCGGCTCCCACGCTTCCCCGGAGCGAAGCTCCTTTAGCCGACCGTCCGTATCGCGGAAGGCGACGTCGCCTTCCTTGACGCGGAGCACGCCTCCCTCGGGGTAGTCTCCCCACCTCTCCCAGGTCTCGCCTGCATCAACGGAGCCCCAGACCCCTCTAGCGGCGTCCGGATCGACACGATCAAAGGTCCAGCAGGCTCCGCGTTCGCACACCTCCGCCACCAGGGTCTGGCCGCTCGCACTTACGCCTTCCAATTGCGGGGGCCAATTCTCCGGGCCCCAGTCGTCAGCGTTGATCGACGGCAGCTTCGCGAACGGATCGTCCCAGGCCAGATCCCCCGCCTCCGTGGCGACCGCCCGACTCCACCACACCGGGCCGTGGCAGCTGTCGGACTGGCGGAAATAGAGCGTCGCACCGGTCGGCAGCGGTCGTGGCTCCCCCATCGTCAGGGGCACGTACTCGATTGGTTCCGGAGTCGCGGTCGGCGTCGGCGAGGGCGTGGGAGCAGGGGTCCGGGTCGCGTCCGGGGTG
>VXRS01000026.1 GCA_009838385.1 Dehalococcoidia bacterium
AGCTTCTCGGCGCTCATGTTCTGGAAGGCGGAGACGACGCGGGCGTTGGGGAGGGCGGCAGCGGCTTCCTCCGCAGCGCTGTTGCCGTCGACATCGAGGGCGACGGCGCCCGTTCCGCGGACGAACTCGAGGGGGGCGACGACGTCGCAGACGATGGCGCCGTCGAGGTTGCCGCCGATGGCCTCGAGGGTCGGGCCCTGGCCGCTGTAGGGGAACGTGAGGAAGACGACATCGGCGCCTTCGACGGTGGCGGCGTTCTCGCCGCCGCTGACGGTGGCGCCAGGAACGGCCTCGGCGATCTTGGCGGCTCCCTCCTCGCCCCGTTCGGTGGAGCGGGAGCCGATGGCGACGTGGTGGCCGGAGGCGGCGAAGCGGATGGCGAGGCCGAGGCCCTCGGGGCCCGTCCCGCCGACGAATGCAAGTTTCATGGCTGGGGAGTCTAGCGGAAGTCGGTGGAAGGGACGCGCGAGGCGCGGTAGGGTCCACCGGCAGGGCTTTCGCCGGGCCTTACGGGACAAGGCGGTTGCTCTGCTATACTCGATTCCGAGAGCAAGAAACACTTTCTCTGAGCGGCCTCCTTGCCGCCAGGAGTTCCCATTTTGTACTCCCGCTGGATGCGCAACGGCTTCATCTGGCTCCTCGTGGTGGTCGCTGCGATCGCGATCGGCTTCGCCTTCTTCTCGGGTGGCGACTCGAAGCAGGAGGTGCCGTTCGGACAGGTCGTGCAGGACATCGAGGGCGGCCTGGTCGAGACCCTCGAGGTCGACGGCCGGGATCTCAACGCGATCTACTTCCAGCACATCAACGGCCAGCCGATCGAGAAGAAGTCGAAGGTGGCGGAGAACACCGATGTCGCTGATTTCCTGAGAGCTGAGGGAATCGAGCTCAGCGGCGCGTCGCCGGGGCGGCTCAACGCCGTCAACCTCGAGTTCAAGGAGAGCGGCGGACTGGGCCCGTGGCTGGGACTGCTGCTGAACCTCTTCCCGTTCCTGCTGTTCGGCGCATTCCTGCTGCTCATCATGCGGCAGGCGCAGGGCTCGAACTCCCAGGCGATGAGCTTCGGCAAGAGCCGCGCGCGGCTCTTCACGGGCGCCAAGGTCACGGTCACGTTCATGGACGTGGCGGGCGCGGATGAGGCAAAGGAGGAGCTCGTCGAGGTCGTCGAGTTCCTGAAGTACCCGGAGAAGTTCGCGGCGCTGGGCGCGCGCATCCCCAAGGGTGTGCTGCTCGTCGGCCCGCCGGGCACG
This sequence comes from Dehalococcoidia bacterium, assembly GCA_009838385.1. Next base: position 1,248 of record VXRS01000026.1, read on the forward strand.
GGCAAGACGCTGCTCTCGCGCGCGGTAGCGGGCGAGGCGGGCGTGCCGTTCTTCAGCATCTCGGGCTCGGAGTTCGTCGAGATGTTCGTGGGCGTGGGCGCGAGCCGCGTGCGCGACCTCTTCGAGCAGGCCAAGAAAAACGCGCCCTGCATCGTGTTCGTCGACGAGATCGACGCGGTCGGGCGCCAGCGCGGGGCTGGGCTGGGCGGCAGTCACGACGAGCGCGAGCAGACGCTGAACCAGATACTCGTCGAGATGGACGGGTTTGATACCGGTACGAACGTGATCGTGGTCGCGGCCACGAACCGGCCCGACATCCTCGACCCGGCGCTGCTGCGGCCGGGGCGCTTCGACCGCAAGGTCGTGCTGGACTCACCGGACGTGAAGGGCCGCGAGGCGATCCTCGGCGTCCACCTGAAGGGGAAGCCGATCAGCGACGACGTGGAACCGGCGACGCTGGCGAAGTCGACGCCGGGCTTCAGCGGGGCCGACCTCGCAAACCTGGTGAACGAGGCGGCAATCCTGGCGGCGCGGCGCAATCGCAAGACGATCGCGATGGAGGAGTTCGAGGAGGCGGTGGACCGCGTGATCGCGGGTCCGGAGCGCAAGAGCCGCGTGATGAGCCAGCACGAGAAGCAGCTGACGGCCTACCACGAGGGCGGCCACACGGTAATCGCGCACTTCCTGGACAAGCACGACCCGCCGCACAAGGTCACGATCGTGGCGCGGGGCATGGCCGGCGGGTACACGCGCTTCCTGCCCGACGAGGAGACGCACTACCGCACGCGCGACATGTTCAAGGACCAGCTCTGCACGGCCCTCGGCGGCCACGCGGCCGAGGAGCTCATCTACGGCGAAGCCTCAACGGGCCCCTCGAACGACCTGGAGCAGGTGACGCGCATCGCCCGCTCGATGGTGACGCGCTGGGGTATGAGCGAGCGGCTCGGGCCGCGCACGTTCGGGCGCAGCGACGACCTGGTCTTCCTGGGCCGCGAGATCTCGGAGACGCGGAACTACTCGGAGAAGGTCGCCGAGGAGATCGACGACGAGGTGCGGCGCATCATTGAGGAGGCGCAGGCGCGAGCGCGGGACATCCTGCGGGAGAAGCGGGACGTGCTGGAGAAACTTGCAACCGTCTTGCTCGACGTCGAGACGCTGGAGGGCGAGGAGCTGACGCGCTTGCTCGAGAGCGACCCGAGCGCTCCCTGGCCACCGCCCGATCTGGAGAAAAAGGACGAGCCGCCCGCGGAGTCCCTCGACGAGGAGCCCGCGGACACGCCCACGTTCCAGCCGGCCCCCAAACCGGGACTGGCATGGGAGGGCGGCGCGCAGGCGACGACCGACGGCGGCGGCAAGTAGCCCCTCGGCACGGGCGCAGGAACGAATGAGCGACGACGACGAGCCTCGACGGTGCACCGCCTGCGGCACGGAACTCGATGAAGGCGCCAACAGCGAGCTGTGCGTGGACTGCATCATCGCGTCGGAGGGTTAGGGCGGCGTTGACCCTACGGGGGGCCTTCCTAGACTGAACTTTCCCCCGTCAGAGCGGGAGCAAGCGGAGCAACCAGTGCAGGCGATCGTGCGGGCCGGCGGACATCAATTCATGCTCACGGAAGGGCAGGAGTTCGACGTGGGCACCCTTGATGGCGAGCCCGGCGACACCATCGACTTCGACGTGCTGCTGCTGATCGACGGCATGGACGTCGAGGTCGGCGAGCCGACGGTCCCGGGGGCCTCGCTGCGAGCGCGCATCGCGCAGCACGGCAAAGGCCCAAAGCTGCGCTTCATGAAGTACAAGAACAAGGTGCGCTACCGGCGCACGCTCGGGCACCGGCAGCCCGTCACGCGGCTCATCGTCGAGTCGATCACGAAGGGGTAGGCCATGGCGCACAAGAAGGGCTTGGGCAGCACCAAGAACGGCCGCGACAGCAACAGCCAGCGGCTGGGCGTGAAGCGCTACGACGGCGAGTACGTGACGCCGGGGACGATCATCCTGCGGCAGCGCGGCACCCGCTTCCATCCGGGTGAGAATGTGGGACTGGGCCGCGACCACACCATCTACGCGAAGGTGGAGGGCAGAGTGAAGTTCAGCCCCCACGCCAAGGGACGCCGCAAGCGCGTGAGCGTGCTCGTGCCGGCGGGCCAGGAGTAGCGCGGTGAAGGCCGAGATTCATCCCGAGTACGTAGACGCCGTCATCACCTGTTCGTGCGGCCACCGCGTCGAGACCCGCGCCACGAAAGAGCAGATGCACATCGACGTGTGCAGCGAGTGCCACCCGTTCTTCACGGGCGAGCAGCGCATCGTCGACACGGCGGGCCGGGTTGAGCGCTTCCAGCGCCGCTACTCCCTCGGCGACCCCTCGTAGAGCGGCACCTCCCCACCGGGCCGGGAGTGATGCGGCCACGCGCTGCGAACGGCCACACCCGAGGCGGAGGCTGATCACCCGATGAGCGCCGCTCCCCAGCGTCCGGACGTGTACTACGGCGGCCAGGCCGTAATCGAGGGCGTGATGATCCGCGCGCCACGACACATGGCCGTGGCCGTTCGCCACCCCAGCGGCGAGATCGTGCGGCACTCGGAGGAGCTGACCGGCTTCACGACGGGACGGCTGCGTCAGATCCCGCTGGTGCGCGGGGCAGTCGTGCTGTGGGAGACGCTCTCGCTGGGGCTGCGCGCCATCAACTATTCCTCGCGCATCGCCCTTGATGAGCCGGCTGAGGACGACGGGCAGGCGACAGGCGCCGCGTCGCTGCCGGACGAAGAGGAGCCGCTGACCGACGCGGCGATGTGGTTCTCGATGGCGATCGGGATCATCTTCGCAATCGCCATCTTCTTCGTGGGGCCGGTGCTACTCGCGAACTTCCTCGAGTCGCAGGGGATCGCGCGGGCGGGGGTGGTCGCGATCGAGGCGGCGGTGCGGCTGGTGCTGTTCGTGGCCTACATCGCCCTGATCGGGCTGATGCCCGACATCCGGCGGGTGTTCCAGTACCACGGCGCCGAGCACATGACGATCCACGCCTACGAGGCGTCGCGACCGTTGGAAGTCGCCGACGTCCGGGCATTCCCGAAGGAACACACGCGCTGCGGGACGAGCTTCCTCGTGGTCGTCATCATGATCGCGCTGGCGGCCTTCCTCGCGTTCGACCTGCTGGTGGACCAGGGCATCGTCGTTCGCATCCTCTCGCGGGTGGTGCTGCTGCCGCCGATCGCGGGGATCAGCTACGAGGTGCTGCGCTTCGGGGCGCGCTTCGAGTCGAATGCGCTCGTGCGTGCCATGTTCGCGCCGAACATCGCGCTGCAGGCGCTCACGACGCGGGTCCCGGAGGACGACCAGATCGAGGTCGCGATCGCGGCCTTCGAAACGGCAGTGGAATCCGCGGCCGAGGACTAGCGGCCGCACCTTCTGGCGCGCACGGGTGGCGATCCGTACTGTTGCGCCATGGCGGCGGCAACCTACCGGACAGGCGAATTCGACATTGCGGTCGTCTCCGACGGGCACATCAAGCTCGACGGCGGGGCGATCTTCGGGTTGGTGCCGCGCATCCTCTGGGAGCCCGTGGTGGGCAGCGAGAACATCGACGAGCAGCATCGCATTCCGCTTGCGCTCAACTGCATGCTGGTGCGCCGGGGCGACAACGTCGTGCTGGTCGAGACGGGTATGGGGACGAAGTACACGGAGCGGGAGCGGGAGCGCATCTGGCCGGGTGAGTACGGCATGCTGCTCGACGAGCTGGCGACGATCGGCGTCGCGCCCGGCGACGTGACCCATGTGGTCAACACGCACCTGCACACGGACCACTGCGGCTGGAACACGCTCGAACGCGACGGAGAGGTAACGCCGACGTTCCCGAACGCGCGCTATTTCATCCAGGAGGGCGAGTACGAGGCGGCGATGCACCCGAACGACCGGACTCGGGCGACGTACCTGGCCCCGAACTTCGAGCCGCTGGAGCGGACGGGCCAGCTTGAGTTGGTGGCCGGGGAGCGCGAGATCCTGCCGGGCATCACCTTCCTGCCGACGCCGGGGCACACCGCCGACCACGCCTCGGTCGTGCTGAACTCGAGCGGGGAAACGGCCATCTATACGGGCGACCTCGTGCACCACGCCGTCCAGGCAGAGCGCCCGGCATGGATCGCGGCGTTCGACATCCTGCCCGTGGTCTCGCTGGAGACGAAGAAGCGCCTGATGGAGCGCGCCGTTCGCGAGAACGCGCTGTTGGTCTGCGTGCACAACGCGTTCCCGGGGGTGGGGCGCCTGACCGAGGTCGACGGGCGACGGCGCTTCGTCGAGGAGTGACGGAAGCAGGCATCAACCGGCTGGCCCTGCACGCGGTCCACGAGGCGCTGGGCGCGACGTTCCGGATGCGTGGCGGCTGGCGCCTTCCCGAGAGCTACGGCGACGGCGAGGACGAGTACGCGCGGCTGCGGTCGAGCGCCGT
>VXRS01000260.1:0-3860 GCA_009838385.1 Dehalococcoidia bacterium
TGTTCTCCGCCATCTATGGACTCCGCGGCCGGGCCCGCCCCGAGGCTATGGCCTAGGTATATTCCCGGCCGTCATCCTACGGAACCGGGCGAGCCGGGGACGGGTGTAACCCATGCGTCGCAGCCCGCCGAGTCCTCCCTACGCCTTGTCGGAACTCGAGCCAGGCTCTATTCCTCCTGCAGCCACGCGGCGACGTCGCTTGCCGCGTGGAGGACCCTCCAGACGTTGATGACGGCCTCTTCCTCGACGGCGAAGACGAGATAGGGGAACCCTGTCACGCTCCAGGATCGCAGGCCCGGGATGCCCAGAACGCTCGCGTACCGTGGCGAACCGCTGGCAGGGTGCTCCCCCATGCGCTCGAAGGCGAGTTCAAGGGCATCAAGGAATCTCAGGGCTACTGCTGCCGAGGCTTCAGACAGGTAGCGCCCCCTGGCCTCAGCGATGTCGCGTCTCGCCCGCTGGCGGTAGACGACAGGCTTCGGGTTCACTCTTCCTTGGCTTCCCGTATCTCCTCACGGAGGCTCCGGAAAAAGGCCTTGTCGGCTACACCCTCCACCGGCGACGCGGCCCCCTCAAGGAGCAGGTCGCGCAGGTGCTGAATGTCCTGTTCTTTCCGGATCAGCTCGCGTACGTACTCGCTCGACGAGCCGTAGCCGCGGGTCCTGACCTGCCGGTCCACGAAGGACTTCAGGGCCTCGGGAAGCGAGATGTTCATCGTACTCATGGCGCTACGCTAGCCCGCTTGGCAAACTTTGGCAACGTTGCACTGGGTCGGCGATCACTTCGCTCCCTACGCTCTGTCGAACTCCAACCAGAGCTCACGGAAGCCGCGCAGGACGTGATTGGGGCCGTGCCGGAAGTCGTTCTTGCCCGGGCTGTAGCGGATGTTGTCGAGGCGCGTCAGCAGGCGCGCGAAGGCGATACGACCCTCCATCCGCGCCAGCGGCGCCCCGATGCAGTAGTGCACACCCGCCCCGAAGCCGAGGTGCCGCTTCGCCTCCTCGCGGTGGATGTCGAAGGCTTCCGGGTCGTCCCAGTGCTCGGGGTCGCGGTTGGCGGCCGCGTAGAAGATGGAGATACGCGCGCCCGCCGGTACCGCCACGCCCCCGATCTCGGTATCGACGATGGCGTGCCGCCCGAGCTGCTGCACCGGCGACTCGATCCGCAGCGCTTCCTCCACGAAGTTCGGGATGAGGGAGTGGTCGGCGCGTAGCTGCGCCAGCGTCTCGGGGTGCTCCAGCAGCAGCCACATGCCGCTGTCGACCATGTTCAGGGTCGTTTCCGTGCCGCCCATCAGCAGCGTTACCAGCATGCCCTGCAGCTCCTGCTCGTGAAGCGTGCGCCCACCGAAGCCTTTCATGGGGCCGGTCACGAGGTCCGTGAGCATGTCGCCGCGGGGGTTCTGGCGCCGCTCCTCGGCCAGGTCCAGCAGGTACCGTCGGAACTCCGCGCCGCTCGCCATCAGCTCCGCCAACCGCTCGCGCTCGACAAGCCCGAATCCCGCGCCCATCGCCTCGATCGTGTCGTTCACCCAGCTGGTCACCCGGGGAATGTCCTCATCGAGGATGCCCATCAGCTCCACGAACACGAGCACCGTCAGCGGCGTCGAGAACTGGCTTGCCAGCTCGACCTCCCCGTCGTCGATGAAGCGGTCGATGAGCCCGTCGATCACGCGGTACACGTTCGGCTCGAACGACTCGATGCCGCGCTTCGAGAGCCACGGGCCGGCGAGGCGGCGGTAGTGCGTGTGCTCCGGCGGATCGCTGCCCGGCAATGCTCCCGTTTCCCGTGCGAGCCGCGCCTGCTCCGCGGGGAGGCTGTGGGGATCCACCTGCGGCAGGTTCGAGAACAAGTCCGACCGCTTCAGGACGAACTGCACGTCCTCCCAGCGCGTCACGATCCACGTGTCTGCCGACTCGAGGTAGTACACCCCCTGCTCGCGCATCCGCTCGTACATCGGGTACGGACACTCGATCACGTCGGCGTTGTAGGGATTCAGATCGGCGGCGGCGGTCATGCGAATGCCTCGGTGAGCGAGAGTGTGTTCCCGTCGGGGTCCCGGAACCAGGCGATGCGGGGACCGCCGGGCGCCTGCCAGAGCCCGCGCTCGTCCTGGTCCATGCCCGGATACCGCTCGAACGCGACGCCGCGCTCGCCGAGGGCGTCCACGGCGCCCTCGATGTCGGCCACCGACCAGCCCAGTACCGCGAACGGCTGCGGGGTCAACTCCTCGACCTTCGAGAGGCGCAGCGTCGTTCCGTGCGCATCGAAGACGGCGGCGAAGGGGTCCTCGGAGACGAGCGTGAGCCCGAGAGTCTCCCGATAGAAAGCGCGCGCCTCGTCGAAGCGGGCGGTTCCCACGAGCACGGTCAGGTCACTCGATCCAAGCACAAGTCACTCCTGCTGCGGCTTGGTAGCACGCCATCACAAACACCGTCAACGCGCCCCGGCCACCAACCACCAACCGCCGAGCACCAACCACCGCCCGACAATTGCCCGCTATTGGGGCCGGCGGTAGGATGCCGGAGGCCCTGTTCCGCAGGCCTGATACTTCCGAGGGTAACCATGGCTCAGGCTGTCGCCGCGCCCCTCCGACGCGGATTTCTGACCACGCTCCGGGAAGACCGGTGGTGGGTCGAACCGGCACTCGTATTTGCCAGCCTCTCGCTCTTCTTCGGCTGGCTCACCGTCTCCATCCTCATGGATTTCGGCCCCATCGGGCACTACGAAGTCGAGGGCACCCACCTCCTCACCCCCGTCTTCGAGCCCACCTGGCTCACCATGATCAACGCCGACTGGGAGGGCGCCTGGTACCTCTCCCCGGCCTTCATCGTCCTCATCGGGCCCGTTCCCTTCCGCGCCACTTGCTACTACTACCGGCGCGCCTACTACCGCTCCTACTTCCTCAGCCCGCCCGCGTGCGCCGTCGGTGATGTGGGTCCTTCTTACAAGGGCGAGTCCACCTTCCCCCTCATCATGCAGAACGTGCACCGCTACGTGATGTACGTGGCGCTGGTCTTCGTGCCCCTCCTCTGGATCGGCGCCATCCGCAGCCTCCACGTCCCGGGCGAGGGCTGGGGCTTCGGGGTCGGCTCGGCCCTCCTCATCCTCAACGCCTTCCTCCTCATGATGTACACCTTCTCCTGCCACTCCCTGCGCCACTTCGTGGGCGGCGGTCTCAACTGCTTCAGCTGCTCGGCCTTCACCCGCGCTCGCAAGCGCGTCTGGGACTACGTCACGATCTGGAACGAGAACCACCGCTTCTGGGCCTGGTCGAGCCTCATCGTCATCGTCCTCGTCGATGTCTACATCCGCCTCGTCGCGAACGGACACATGACCGACCCCAACACCTGGAGCCACTTCTAGGCGATGGTTGAGTACGAGCGCCACGACTACGACGTCATCGTCATCGGGGCCGGTGGAGCCGGCCTGCGCGCCGCCATCGAGGCGTCCGCCCAGGGCGCCCGCACCGCCCTCATCTGCAAGTCGCTGCTGGGCAAGGCCCACACGGTCATGGCCGAGGGCGGCATCGCTGCCGCGCTCGGCAACGTCTGGCCCCAGGACAACTGGCGCGTCCACTTCCGCGACACCATGCGCGGCGGCAAGATGCTCAACAACTGGCGCATGGCCCAGCTCCACGCCCAGGAAGCCCCCGACCGCGTGAACGAGCTCGAGCAGTGGGGCGCCCTCTTCGACCGCACAGACGACGGCCGCATCCTCCAGCGCGACTTCGGCGGCCATCGCTACGCCCGCCTCGCCCACGTCGGCGACCGCACGGGCCTCGAGCTCATCCGCACGCTCCAGCAGCACGCCGTTCACAACGGCATCGACGTGTTCATGGAGTGCACCGTCTCCCGCCT
>VXRS01000260.1:3960-5684 GCA_009838385.1 Dehalococcoidia bacterium
CGCTTCATGTTCAACTACATCCCCGACTTCTTCGCGGCCGAGACCGCCGACACGATCGAGGAAGCGGACGCCTGGTACGAGGACAAGGAGAACAACCGCCGCACCCCCGACCTCCTCCCCCGCGACGAGGTGGCCCGCGCCATCAACTCCGAGGTGAAGGCCGGCCGCGGCAGCCCCCACGGCGGCGTCTTCCTCGATATCGCCACGCGGCGCTCCACCGAGTACATCCGCCGGCGTCTGCCGAGCATGTACCACCAGTTCAAACAGCTCGCCGATGTCGACATCACCGCCCAGCCCATGGAAGTCGGCCCCACGATGCACTACATCATGGGCGGCATCCGCGTCGACGCGGACACCGCCGCCACGACCGTCGCCGGGCTCTACGCCGCGGGCGAGTGCGCCGGTGGCATGCACGGCGCCAACCGCCTCGGTGGCAACTCCCTTTCCGACCTCGTCGTCTTCGGACGCCGCGCCGGCCTCGGCGCCGCCGAGGACGCCGCCGCCCAGGCATTGGCCCCCGAGGCGGATGACGCGCAGGTGGAGGAGATCGTCGCGGACATGCGCGCACCCTTCGAGCGCGACGGCGCCGAGGGGCCGTACGACATCCAGCGCGACCTGCAGGAGACGATGCATAACCTCGTCGGCATCATCCGCACCGAGTCGGAGCTGCTTGAGGCGCGCGAGCGCATCGACGGCTACAAGGGCCGCGCCGCCAACGTGGGAGTCTTCGGGCACCAGCAGTACAACCCGGGCTGGCACCTGGCCATGGACCTGCAGGCGCTCCTGACCGTCTCCGAGGCCACGGCCCGCGCGGCCAACGTCCGCCAGGAGAGCCGTGGGGGTCATACCCGCGACGACTACCCCGGGCCGAACGATGCCGAGTGGGGCACGAAGAACGTCGTCATCCGCCAGGGCGCGGACGGGGAGATGGAGGTCACCACCTCGCCCCTTCCCGAGATGCCCGCCGACCTGCAGGAGCTGTTCGAGGAGTAACCCATGAGCGAAACAGCGAACATGCGCGTGTTCCGTGGCGATGCCGAGAGTGGCGACTGGCAGGACTACTCGGTCGAGATGGAGGAGGGCCAGGTCGTCCTCGACGTCATTCATCGCATTCAGGCCACACAGGCCCCCGACCTCGCCGTCCGCTGGAACTGCAAGGCCGGCAAGTGCGGCTCTTGCAGCGCCGAGATCAACGGCGAGCCCCGCCTCATGTGCATGACGCGCATGAACCTGTTCGAGCCCGGCGAGCAGATCACCGTCGCCCCCATGAAGACGTGGCCGCTCATCCGCGACCTCGTCACCGATGTCTCCTTCAACTACGAGGTCGCCAAGACCATCCCGGCCTTCAAGCCGCGCGCCCCCGAGGCCGACGGCACCTATCGCATGATGCAGGAAGACATCGAGCGCGGGCAGGAGTTCCGCAAGTGCATCGAGTGCTTCCTCTGCCAGAACGTCTGCCACGTCATCCGCGACCATCCCGAGAACAAGCCCGAGTTCGCCGGACCGCGCTTCTTCGTGCGCCTCGCCGAGCTCGAGATGCACCCCCTCGACACCGAGGACCGGCTCGAGCTCGCCCGCAAGGACGCGGGCGTTGGCTACTGCAACATCACCAAGTGCTGCACCGAGGTCTGTCCGGAAGAGATCCACATCACGGACAACGCCATCATCCCCCTGAAGGAGCGCGTCGCCGACCGCTACTTCGACCCCATCCGCTGGCTCGGCTC
>VXRS01000084.1 GCA_009838385.1 Dehalococcoidia bacterium
CACGAGACCACCGCCGACCTCGCGTTCGCCCTCCTCCTCGCCGCCGCCCGCAACGTTGTCCTGAGCGAGCGCGACACCCGCGACGGTGGCTGGCAGACCTGGTCTCCGACCGGATTCCTCGGTCACGACCCCTACGGCGCCACCCTCGGCATCGTCGGCCTCGGCGAGATCGGCCGCGCCGTCACCCGCCGCGCCCGTGGCTTCGGTATGACCGTGCTCACCGCCACCCGCACCGCCCGGCCCGAGGTCGAGCGGGAGCTCGGCGTCGAGCGCGTGTCCCTCCGCGAGCTGTTGGAGCGCTCTGACTTCGTCACCCTCCATGTCCCCTATGGTCCCGAGACCGAGGGCCTCATGGGCGCCGCCGAGTTCGCCGCGATGAAGGAGACCGCCATCCTCGTGAACACCTCTCGTGGCGGTGTCGTCGACCAGGATGCGCTCGTCGAGGCGCTCCACGCCGGCGCCATCGGCGGCGCCGCGCTCGATGTCACCGTCCCCGAGCCCCTCTCCCTCGACCACCCGCTCTTCGGCTTCCCCAACGTGGTCATCACGCCCCACATCGGCAGCGCCAGCCACGCGACCCGCGCCCGCATGGCCGAGATGGCGGCGAGTAACATCATTGCCGTCCTTGCCGGGGAGGAGCCCCCGAACCCCGTCAACCGGCCGCCCAACCCCCGCTCCGCTTGACACCACCCGCGCGGTCGCGGAGAACAGGGATGGCGCGCCACTCCATCACCCCAGCCGGGAGGCCCTCGCCCTGAGCGACGAACCAGCCACCGAAAACCTCTGGCTCGCGGAGGAGCTCTGGGAGCTCGGCGCCGTCGAGTTCGGCAACTTCACCCTCGGACGCACGACGGTCGACTCACCCATTTACATAAACCTCCGCAAGCTCATCAGCAGCCCCCACGCGCTCCAGCGCTGCGCCGACATCATCCGGGTCAAGCTCGAGGCGCTCGTTTCCATGCGCCATCCCCAGGTGCAGCCGTTCACCCTCGTCGCGGGCGTCCCCTTCGGCGGCCTCCACGTCGCGACGGCGTTCTCCCTGCACGTCAGCACGCCGATGATCTACATCCACCCGCCCGGTACGGCGAAGGAAGACCTGATCGAGGGGAACTACGTCCGCGGCCAGTCCTGCCTCATCATCGACGACCTCATTACCGGCGGGGGCAGCATCATCCAGACTGCCGAGGCTCTCGCCGAAGCCGGCCTCGTCGCCCACGACGCCGTCACCCTCATCGACCGCCAGGAAGGCGGTCGTGCAGCCCTCAAGGCGAAGGGCATCAACCTGGTCAGCATCCTCACGCTGGACCAGATCGCCACGTATCTGCGCTACTCCGGCCGTATCGAGGCGCCCGACTACGAGCGCGTCGTGCGCTACATCCAGTCCAGCCAGGGCGCCTAGGGCGCCCCTCGGCGAATCGGGACTCAGGACCGGCCCGGAACCTCCAGGTCGTCCGGGGGCGGCGCGGGGTTGGGAATGCCCGCCATAAGCTGCGTCGGCACTTGCTGCCGCAACTCATCCAGCGTCCACATGCCGTCCTTGTAGATCTGCCGCAGCGGCGGATAGATTTCGTTGAGCAGGCCCACTTGCCCCCCGGCTACGGAGAAGATCTTCCCGTTGATGTTCCACGCCTCGTCGAGCAGCAGGTAGACGGTCATCGGCGCGACCATCTCCGGACCGCGCATGCCCGAAGCCTGCGCCGCCTGGCGCTGCGCCTCCGCCGCCCGGCCACCGCCGGAGGTCATGCCCCGCTGCTGCCGGATCTGCCGCGCCGAGTCCGGCACCGTTGCCGTCAGGCGCGTGGCCGCGCCCGGCGCGATCGCGTTCACGGTCACGCCGTAGCGACCGAGGTCGCGCGCGGAAACCCGCGTCAGCCCCGCGACGCCCGCCTTGGCGGCGCCGTAGTTCGCCTGTCCCGAGTTGCCCTGCAGGCCCGACACCGACGAGTAGTTGATGATGCGGCCGTACCGCTGCTGCCGGAACAGGATCGCCGCCGGTTTCGTCGTCGTGAAGTGCCCCTTCAGGTCGATCCGGATGACGTCGTCCCACTCGTCCTCGGTCATGTTGAAGACCATGCGGTCGCGCAAGATGGCCGCGAAGTTGATCAGCCCGTCGAGCTTGCCGTAGGCGTCCAGGGCCGTCTGGATGACGCTCTCGCCGCCTTCCATCGAGGAGACGTCGGCGAAGTTCGCCGTGGCGTCGCCGCCGGCGTCCTTGATTTCGGCGACAACCTGCGCCGCCGGGTCGTCGTCGTGCCCGCTTCCGTCGGGGTTCACCCCCGGGTCGTTCACGATGACGCGCGCTCCTTCGGAAGCGGCCAGCAGCGCGGTCGCGCGCCCGATCCCCCGCCCCGCCCCCGTCATCGCGACGACGCGGCCTTCAAGTAGATTCGCCATGCGTGTGCTCCTACGGCAGGCGGACGGTTGCGCTTCCCGGCGAGGTCCTCTGCCCGTCCGGGTTCTCCGTCCAGATCTCGAGGTCGACGAGCTTCTCCCCGTTCTCCTCGTACTTGCGCGTCACCACGCCCTTGCAATGGATGTCCTCGTCGGGGAAGTCCATGCCGCGGTAGCTGCAGCCCACGCGCTTCACGCGGCCCTCGTTGCCCACCCAGTCGTGGAGGAGCTGCCCCAGGAAGGCATGCTTCAGCGCACCGTGCACGATGATGTTGGGGAGCCCCGTGGCCTCCGCGAAGTTGTGATCGTAGTGAATCTGGTAGAAGTCGCCTGAGCCCGCGGCCCAGTGCACGAGCTGCTGCGTGCTGCAGTTCTTCTCCAGTGTGGGGATCTCCATCCCCTCCTGAACCTCGTCCCAGCTAGCGCCCATGGTGTCCTCCTAGTACCGGATGCCCGTGCCGGTCATGATGGCGACAACCTCGCCCTCCTGGTTCCGGTACGTCGTCTTCGTCGTGGTGATCAGCATCTCGCCGAGGCGCCCCTTGCGCTCCTCGATCGACGCGACCGCGCTTATCGAGGTGAGGATGTCGCCCGCGCAGATGTCCGTCAGGTATTCGATGTCCGTGCCGCCGTTCAGCACCCGCTTCAGCGGGCGGCTGGGCTCCAGCATTCCCTGGGGCCGGGCGCTGCGCTTGTTCGGGTTGAATACCGGCGTGCCCAGGTACCCTGGAGGGGCAGGCAGGCTCCGGTAGCCTGCAGCCTGCGCCGCCGCTTCGTCGTAGTAGACCGGGTCGGTGTACCCCACGGACCGCGCAAACATGCGCACGGAGGTCTTGTCCACCTCCAGCGTCGTCGGCTCCGATTCCCTGCCGATCGATGCCCGCATCTCGTCCGTGATCAACGATTCTTGCGTCTCGTCGCTCATGCCGTCTCCTCAATCCAAATTGGCGCGGTGAACGATAGACCAGCCCGTTCGGGGCGTAAACCGATCCCCGCCGCCCCCGGTGGCTCGCCGCTTCGCAACCCGGTACGGTGATTTCATGGCCGGGGATCGCTGCGCGCTCGGAGGTCGCCTGCGGCGTTGCAAACGCCCTCCGCGCGACACCTGCCAGTACTGCGCGCGCCCCATCTGCGAAGAGCACGCCTACGTCCTCGAAGGCTACGACGCCGTCTGCGTTCGCCCGGCCTGCACCGCCAAGCACGACGACCTCCCGCGTCACCACGAGTACGTTCGGGGCGTTCGCCTCCGCAACCGCGACGGCCTCTGCGGATTCGACGGGTGCGAAAACAACCACACCTTCGACTGCACCAAGTGCGGGGGGCGCTTCTGCCTTCGCCACCTGTCCGATGAGCTCTATCCCTCCATGGGCTCCCGCGATGATGCCGAGATGGCCATCGTCTGCGCCCACTGCTGGGAACGCCGCACCATCTGGAGCAAGCCATGACCGCCGCGCCATCCGTCACCATCGGCGACATCGAGGGAGCCCGCGACGTGATTGCGGGAGGCGTCCTCGAGACGCCGGTCTGGCCCGCCCGCGCGCTGGAGCGCCTGACCGGTGTCCCGGTCGTGCTCAAGTGCGAGCAGCTCCAGCGCGCCGGCTCCTTCAAGATTCGCGGCGCCCTCAACGCCATCCACTCCCTCTCCGAGGAGGACCGCGCCCGCGGTATCGTGGCCGCCAGCGCCGGCAACCACGCCCAGGGAGTCGCCCTGGCGGCGCAGGCCGCCGGCATCGCCGCGACCGTCGTCATGCCCGAGGGAGCCCCCTCGTGAAGGCCGCCGCCACCGAGGGATACGGCGCCCGCGTCGTCTTCCACGGCGAATCGCTCGAGGAGGCCCGTGCCCATGCCGGCGAGCTCGCCGAGCGTGGGGGCCTCGTCTACCTGCCCCCGTTCGACAACGACGCGGTCATCGCCGGGCAGGGCACGCTCGGCCTCGAACTGCTCGAACAGATCCCCGACCTTGCCGAGGTGCTCATCCCGGCCGGTGGCGGAGGGCTCCTTGCGGGCGTCGCCACGGCCATCAAGGCGCGCCGCCCCGAGGTGCGCATCGTGGGGGTGCAGGCCGCGGCCATGGATGGCATCTGCCGCTCGTACGAGGCCGGCGAGGTCCGCAGCGTGCCCCACGCGGGCACCCTTGCCGACGGCGTCGCCGTCTCGGGTCCCTCCGACCGCACGTTCGCCCTCATCCGAGAGAACGTTGACGAGATGATCGCCTGCGGCGATACCGCCATCGCCCACGCGATGGTGTACCTCCTCGAATCCTCGAAGTTGCTTGTCGAGGGCGCCGGCGCCCTTGGTGTCGCCGCGCTCCTCTCCGACGCCTACCGCCCCCGCGCGAAGACCGCCGTCGTCCTCTCCGGCGGCAACGTCGATATCAACCGGCTCGGTTCGATTGTGCGCTACGGCCTCGTGGAAGATGGGCGCTATCGCCACCTCACCATCGAGATCGCCGACGTGCCCGGCGAGCTCGCCGCCATCACCGGCGCCATCGCCGGCGAGTCCGCCAACCTGCTCGAAGTGAACCACGACCGCGAGGCCCCGGGCCTCCCTGTCGAGGTCGCCCTCATCGATCTCCTGCTCGAAGTCAACGGCCCCGAGCACTTCGAACGCGTTCGGGAAGCCCTTCGCGAGAAGGGCCTGGGCGACATCACCCTCGATCCACCGCGCATGAACACGGCCGGCGCCCGCCGTCGCTACGAAACCGGCTGACCTACGCCCGCGCCCTAGTACGTGACGAAGCTGCCCTCGGCGGTCTGGAGGTGATGGGTGTCGTTCAAGCTCTGGAGTGCACGGCTGTGGCCCTTGGCGAGAACCACGTGCACTGAGGTGTGCGCCGGCCGGAAGAACATGTCGAAGTCCGTTGCGATGACGTAACCCGTGTAGGCGTTGATCACGCCCCCGTGGCAGGCGATCACGACTCGCGCCGTCTCGTCGGCGTGCCTCGCGATGATCCCCTCGATGGCGTTCACGACACGTTTCTGGAACTCCGCGCTCGGCTCCGTCAGCGGGAACACGTCCCACGATCGCTCCCGCGCCATCCGCTTCCGCAGCCCCGCCAGGTAGTCGATGCCCAGCGCCTCCGCCGCCGTCTGGTCGCGCGGAACATCGCGGAACATCCCGATCTCCTGCAGGTCGTCGATCACGACCGGCTCAAGCCCGTGGTGCCCCCCGATCGCCGCTCCCGTGTCGAACGCGCGCCGCATCCCGCTTGAGTACAGGGCATCGACCCGCTCCGTCGCGAACCGCTCGCCCACCAGCC
>VXRS01000053.1 GCA_009838385.1 Dehalococcoidia bacterium
CGCGGCGTTCGCCGTCACGACCGGGGACCGCGCGGCCGCCCAGTCCGTGGTCTGCTCCGGAGGCCACTGGGTGGTGAACGGCGTCGGCTCCTACAACCCCGGCGCGAATTCCGGCATTCCGTGCGACGAGTCGAAGCCCGGCTGGATCTTCGATTGGAACAACCCCGGCCACATCAAGTGGGTCTACGACGGCGATCGCGTCGTCACGCCCTACACGACCGAGGGCAGCTCGGTCGTGCGCACGGCGGTACGCGAGGTCCAGGAGCAGGGCAACAAGCGGCCTCCCGTGAACCAGCCGCGCGCGACCGACGCCTCCGCCTACCTCTACCAGGCCGACCGCAACAACCGCGCCGTGCGCGGCGCCGACGGCCAGTGCTACCGCGAGCAGCGCATCAGCGGCCAGTGGCGGCGCTCTGGGACGTACGGTTCCACCGCTGAAGCCTGCCGCCGTGCAGCCTGGAACGCCCACTACCGCTCGCAGGGTCAACCGACGGTCAACCCGGCCGGCGGGACGTTCCCGGACGGGCCGGCCCCCAAGCCCCTGCTGCAGGCCGGGACGATGGGCGCGACGGGCGCGACGGTGGACGGGCTGACGCTGACCCTGACCTTCAACCAGGCTCTGGACGGGGACTCTCTGCCGGCGCCCGGGGCCTTCCGCATCACCGTGAACGGCGCGAGGCGCAGCGTCGCCTCCGGCGGCGTCGCCATCTCCGGCATGACGGTGACCCTGACCCTGACCTCGGCGGTGCGCGGAGGCGACACCGTCAGGGTGGGCTACACGAAGCCGTCCGCCAGCCCGCTGCGCGGCGCCAGCGGCTTCCCCGTGGAGACCTTCACCAACCAGGCGGTGACCAACAACTCGCCCATCTGGTCGGCCACCCTGACGGTGGCCGAGCTAACGGCCGGGGCCGTGACTTATCGTGGATGCTTCGCTAACAATCCGGGCAAGGAATGTGGGGACGTGCTGACGACATCCTCCTTCGTGAGTGGGGGCACGACCTACAGGGTCGTGGCTTTGACCCGGACCGGCAACCAATTCTCGTTCACACTGGATAAGGCGATCCCCCAACAAGGTTGGACGCTGCACATCGGAGACCAGGAGTTCTCCCTCGCGGACGCGAGCTTCGGCGGCGAAAACCATTTCGCGAGCTGGACCAATCCCGGCTTCACGTGGACGACCGGCCAGAAGGTCCAGGTCAGCCTGAGGTGAGTGAGGGTGAGGCGAGCAACCACGCGATTCGGGAGCGACCCTTCGGGGTGGCCACTCACGGCTTCCCGGCGGACACGACGAAAGGCCCCACACAGGGACGGGAGCCGGGGACACCGCCGTAACCGGCGATGCCCCCGCGTCCCTCCCGTCTAGGCCGCCAGCGCGCCTTCCTGTTCCTGCTCCAGCGCCCACTCGAACAGCGACAGCGTCGGAGCCTCGTCCCGGCGCCGCGGCTTCGGCGGCCCCTCCGGCTCCCCGGCCATGAACTCGGCCCACGAGAACAGCGTGCGCTGCGGTCTGCGAGCGGTAGGCCGCGAAGGAGATCGGCGCGGGCTGGGCCGGGTCCGCTGCGCCAAAGAGAGCTGGGAGGCTAAACAGTAGGATCCCAGGGCTCAGGACTCCCGCGCTCAGGCCTCCCCGTCCGGGGCCTTGCCGCGGGGCATGCGGAAGCCGACGCGGGGCTCGGTGAAGAGGTAGCGGGGGTTGTCGGCGTCCTCGCCCAGCTTGCGGCGGAGCTTGCTGACGATGGTGCGCATGGGGCGCACGTCGCCGTCGCCCTTCTCGCCCCAGACCCGCTCCAGCAGGTGCTGGTAGGTCAGCACCAGCATGTTCAAATCGCCGTGGCAGGTGGGGCCCTACAGGAAACGCTCGCTACGGGTCGGTGGAACACTTGGCAACCATTCGCAGGTCCGCCAGCGAGGATTGAAACGACAACAAACGCGTTGCGGTCGCGCGGCTCGCAACTCCGGCCACAAGTCGCGCCCACCCTCTGGGGTGAGCGAGGATTGAAACGCGTTGAGCCCCCGGAACGTCGTGGCCTGCGTCGCAACCGTCGCGCCAACCCTCTGGGTAGGCGAGGATTGAAACTCGGCCACGCTCGCATCGTCGGCCCACAGACGGACGCGGGTCGCGCCCACCAGGGGCGAACGTGGACATGCTGAACTGAAGCACGAGGCTCATCCAGGCCTAGGTCCACCTTCGCCACGCTATGGCAACAGCTGTGAGCCCGAGGGGCGGCAGCGAAAGGAACAAGAACGCCAAGAGATAGTTGAACCACGTCTCGAACACCGGTTCCCCGGTCGCGGAGCTACTTCGTATGACCTCGTGCCATACCACGAAGGCAGGGAAGAAGAGCAGGGCAGGTGCCAGCGCCAACCACCAGTCGATGACCCACCCCAGTACCGGAGGGATAACTAGCCAGACCACGAGCAACGGAAAGACAATCACGCGACCGCGCCGTCCCATTTCAGTGTCGGGTTCACAGCCCAGTGCGAAGCTCGGCACGCTGGTTCGCTGGGTGGAGCCCGCATCGACGTGTCGGTAGTCAGCAGACCAAATCGGGCAAATCCGTGCTGCAACACGCACGAGGAGCCCCCTTGCGGCAAGGACTCGGGCGTACTCCGCAAGAGTCCGCCTGGGATTCCAACAGTGAGCCTACAAGGGGGCCTGTGGCGCCCACGCGGCGTCCCACTCATCGGAAAGTCGCTGAGTCAGCGGAGCACAGCGGGCACGCCGAGGCCACCCCAGCACTCGATCTCTCCTGACTCGCGTAGAGCGCAGGTGCTCGAGTCCCGAGCCTCCACGTACCGATACCTCCCCGGCGGCGCGTCGGTCTGGCCCCAGCCGTTCCAACCCCAGCACTCAATCTCGCCCGACTCCCGTATCGCGCAGGCGTGATAGGACCCGGCGCTCAGGGAACGGAACGTGCCCGCCGGCGCATCCGTCTCCCCTCTCCTGTTACCGCCCCAGCAGGCGACGGTGCCGTCCTCTCGCAGGGCGCATGTGAAGAACTGGCCCAGACTCACTGAGCGGTATGTTCCCGTCGGAGCATCCTGTTGACCCTGGTCGACGACGCCGTCCCCGTACGGCTCTCCCACGCAGTCGAGAGACATGCACGAGCCGGGGAACCACCCCTCAGCCCCCCAGCAGATGACCTCGCCCGACTCCCCTATCGCACACGCGTGCACGTCGCCTACGGTCACCGAGCGGAACTTCCCCGGCGGCGGTTCCGTGTGGCCACCGCCGTCCCAGCCCCAGCAGGCGACCTCGCCCGACTCCCGCACCGCGCACGCGAAGTCTCCCCTCACGCTCAGGGAGCGGAAGATCCCGGCCGGCGCATTGCTTTGGCCGTAGTGGTCAGCCCCCCAGCAATCGACCTCGCCAGACTCCCGCAGGGCGCAGGTGTGTTCCCACCCGGCCACCACGGAGCGATAGGTGCCAGTGGGTGCGTCTTCGCCGAAGGTGTACCCCCAGCACTCAACCTCGCCGGAATCGCGCAGTGCGCAGCTGTGGTAGCTGCCGACCGTCACCGAGCGATAGGTGCCCGTGGGCGCGTCGCTCTGGCCGTTGTCGTTGCTCCCCCAGCAGACGACCTCGCCCGACTCGCGGATCGCGCAACTGTGAGACGACCCCGTGTCCAGGGAGCGAAAAGTCCCGGGCACGGGGTTCGTCTCGAGATCGGCGCCGGCATACTCCCCCCAGCAGACCACACCTCCGGCCTCGCGGATCGCGCATCCGCCGCCGGGTATTGCCACGACCGTCCGGAAGGTGCCTGGGGGAGCATCCAGCTGGCCGTCGTGATCTTGCCCCCAGCAGATGACGTCGCCCGACTCCCGGAGGGCGCATGTGTGACTGGTAGTGGAGCTCAGGGAGGCAAACGTCCCTTGGGGGGCATCGGTCTGACCCCCGTTGTTGTTCCCCCAGCAGGCGATCTCGCCCGACTCGCCGATAGCGCACGTATATCCGGTCCCGGCGCTCACGGAGAGGTACGTTCCCGGCGGCGCGTCCGTCTGGCCTCGGCCGTCCCAACCCCAGCAGGCCATCTCGCCCGACTCCCGTACCGCGCACGTGTGCTCGTAGCCTGCGCTCACCGAGCGGTAGGTCCCTGGCGGCGCGTCCGTCTCGCCGGAAGAGTTGCTTCCCCAGCACTCGATCTCGCCCGACTCCCGTATTCCGCACGCGTGGAACGGCCCGACACCCAGGGAGCGGTACGGCCCCGTCGGCGGACCCGGCTCCGCCTGGCTCCATGAATTGTCTCCCCAGCAGACGATTTCTCCCGACTCCCGCACTGCGCAGGCATCGTCATCTCCAACACTCAACGAGCGGAACATCCCCGTCGGGGTGTCCTCGCTGTCCGCGTCTCTCCCCCAGCAGGCGACCTCCCCGGACGCGCGGAGCGCGCAGCTGAGGGTCCCGCCCGCGTCCACGAATTCGAAGGTCCCCGGGGGTGGCGGTTCGTTCGACTGGCCCCGCCGACGGCTACCCCAGCACACGACATCCCCGGAGTCTCCCAGCGCGCACGCGTGATAGTCGCCCGAACTGACCGAGCGGTAGGTCCCGGGGGGCGCGTTCGTCCAGCCATTGCCGGCGTCCCCCCAACAGACGATCTCCCCCAACTCCCGGATTGCGCATGTGAACCAGCCTCCAGCGCTCAGCGAGTGGAACGTCCCTGATGGCGCTTCCGTCTGGCCCTTGCCGTTGCACCCCCACCAGCCTATCTCCCCCGACTCCCGCAACCCGCAGGTGTGGTGGAAGCCAGGACTCACGGAGCGAAAGCGGCCTGGTGGCGCGTTCGCCTGCCCCCGGCCGTTGTCCCCCCAGCAGACGACCTCACCCGACTCCGGCAACGCGCACGCAGTGCCGGAACCAACGTGTACCGAGCGGAACGCCCCCCGTGGCGGGTCCGCCTGACCAAAGAAGTTGAGGCCGGCGTCGACCCAGCACGTGATCTCCCCAGACTCTCGCAACGCGCAGGCATAGAAGGTGCCGACGTCCACCGAAGCGTACTGCCCCCGCGGCGGCGCCTCCCGCTCCAGGTCCTCAAGGCACACAAGCTCGCCAGACGGGCGGATAGCGCAGAGCGAGTGGTAGGAGCCGGAGGCTGTGAGGAAAGGCCCGGAGGGTAGCGGGCTTCCCTCCTCTATCAGTCCCAATTGGGGCCACCAGCAGATAATCTCTCCCGACTCTCGCAGGGCGCACATACCCTGGTCGAGACCGCTCTGGCGCAGGGGGAACAACTGCACCTCGGCCCGCAGTGCATCCTCAGAGCCAGCACGCTCCTCGCCGTCGAGCTCGCCTGGCAGCTCAACGCGCACGGCCACGCGGCGATCAGTGAAGCGGTAGGTGCCGCGGGCGTTCGTCTCTTCCAGCGGCACCCGCTCGGTGGCTCCCCACTCACCCCTTGAGGGTCGCGCGGAGAGGTACACGCGCAGCGGGTCGCTCACGCGCTGCCACACACGCAAATCGACACCGGCCACGCTATCGCCGAACGACACGTTGACCGTGCGGTCGGTGTAGCGGAACGTCCCGCGGGCGGTGGTTCGAGACATCGCCAGTCGCTCGGTAGATCCCCACCTTCCGCCCTCGGGGCGAGCCGACAGGAACACCTGCAGCGGGTCTCTCACGCTCTGCCAGACCCGCAACTCCA
>VXRS01000213.1:0-2871 GCA_009838385.1 Dehalococcoidia bacterium
ACACGGCGACGGCCGATGGTGCTGCCCGTCACGGTCGAGGTGTAGTCGAGAACCCTGGACCTGAGCAGCGCCGGTGGGGAGTCCGTCCGCGCCGGGGTACCGTCCGAATGGCGGCTCGCTCCCGAGCCCGGTCCACGTCCGGGCCGAATGACGCACCCTCCCGTTTTGCTCTCCCGCGGTCGCGCATGTTCCGCGCGCAGATCGTCCTTGTCGTCGCCCTGGCGGCGGCAATCGCCGCTCTCCCCTGGTTCTTCGACGTTGTCGGCATCGCCCAGGATGTTCGCACCTGGCTGATCGAGACGTTCGGGCTCGGTCTCCTCATCGTGGCTGCCGTGCTGCTCGCCTGGGCGGTCACCACCTGGCGCCGCAACGAGGAAGAACGCCTGCTCTTCTGGCGGCGAATCCTTGGCTACCCGTTCCTTGCCCTGTTCGCCTGGGGCGCCCTCGGCCTGAACTCCGCCGACTGGACCGTCGCCGGTGTCCACCTCCGCGACGTCACCCTTGGTGGCGAGATCGGCCACACGATCGTCACCGGCTGGATCAACGTGCTCGTCTGGATCGCCTCGGCGGTAGTCGCCCTCGCGCTCCTCGTCCCTCGCCCCTCCCTCACGGCCCTCCAGTACACGGGACGTGGTCTTGCCTACGCCTGGGAGAGGCGCTGGCCACACCAGGTGCTGGCCTCCTTCTGGCGCGGCCTCACGACCATCGCCCGCCTCTTCCGCCGCAGACAGCGCCCCGGGACCGCCGTCATCGGCGGCGCTGAATCGCAAGCCGCCGTCGAGTTCGAGCCCTCCCCCATCATCTTCCGCCCGCGCGTCGAGCCCGGCGCGCCCCACGCCCACGAGGTCGCCGAAGCCCCAACCGCTCAGTTCGAGGACGAAACCGAAGCCCCCGCCGAGCCGGACCCCGTCGACTCGTACGAAGATGACCCCGACGACATGCCCGAGCCCGTGGAAGAGGAGGAGCCCCACCAGCTCGCCTTCGAGGACAAGAGCGGCTGGCAGCTCCCGCCCATCGAGCTCCTGCAGGAGCCCAAGCCCAGCCGAAACCACAAGCACGACAACGCCGCTCGCGCCCAGCTCATCGTCGATACCCTCGCAAGCTTTGGCGTCGATGCCTCCGTCGTCGAGATCAACGAAGGGCCGGCGGTCACGCAGTTCGGCGTCGAACCGGGCTGGGAGATCAAGTACAAGGACGTGCCCGTCAAGGACGCCGACAACAAGCCGGTCCTCGATGCAAACGGCCGGCCTACGAAGGAGCGCGTCGAGACCGGCCGCACCCGCGTCCGCGTTAACAAGATCACCGCCCTCCAGAGCGACCTCGCCCTCGCCCTCGCCGCCCCCAGCCTCCGTATTGAGGCGCCGGTGCCCGGCCGCGCCATCGTCGGCATTGAGGTGCCGAACGAGACCGCCACCGTCGTCACCCTGCGCAACGTCATGGAGAGCTCTGAGTACCAGGACATGAGCGCGAAGTCGAAGCTCGCGATCTCCCTTGGCAAGGGTGTCTCCGGTGTGCCCGTCGTCGCCGATCTCGCGAAGATGCCCCACCTCCTCATCGCCGGCGCCACCGGCAGTGGCAAGAGCGTGTGCCTCAACGCCATCGTCACCAACCTCATCACGAACGCCACGCCCGACGAAGTGCGTTTCATCATGATCGACCCCAAGCGGGTCGAGATGACGACCTACGGCCGCCTCCCCCACCTCGCCTTCAGCGAGGTCATCGTCGACCTCGATAAGGTCGTGGGAACGCTCCAGGCCGTTGTCTCCGAGATGGAGGCGCGCTACCGCAAGTTCTCCGAGGTCGGCGTGCGCAACATTGAGGCCTACAACCGGCACGCGCGCGTTCTCAAGAAGCTCCCCTACTGGGTGCTCATCATCGACGAGCTCGCCGACCTCATGATGGTCGCCCCCTTCGAGGTCGAGAAGCTGCTCTGCCGCCTTGCCCAGCTCGCGCGCGCCACCGGTATCCACCTCGTGGTCGCCACCCAGCGCCCCTCGGTCGATGTCGTGACCGGCCTCATCAAGGCGAACTTCCCCACCCGCGTCGCCTTCGCCGTCACCTCCATCACCGATTCCCGCACCATCCTCGATATGGGCGGCGCCGAGAAGCTGCTGGGTCAGGGCGACATGCTCTACCTGCCCACCGACGCCGGGAAGCCGAAGCGCATCCAGGGCGTGTACGTCTCCGACGCCGAGGTGGAGCGGCTCGTCGAGTTCTGGGCCGACGAGCGCTTCCACGCGCTCCGTCCCGACACCGCCGACGACCTCCTCGAGGAGGCCCTCATCGCCCAGAACGGCAGCGATGACATCGAGCTCGAGGAGGAAGACCCCCTTCTCGACGATGCGCGCGACCTCGCCAGCCGCCACAAGCGCCTCTCGCCGTCGCTCCTGCAGCGCCGCCTCAACGTCGGCTTCCTCAAGGCTGAGCGCCTCATAACCGCCCTTGAGCGCGAGGGCGTCCTCGGCCCGAGGATCGAGGGAGAGTCTCGTGAAGTCCTCGCCGGGACAGCCCCCGAAGAGGACGCTTGATACACTCACAGGGATGACGCTTCGCGGGCTGCTTCGTCGTGATGGGGCCGGAGACCGTTCCGGGGAGGAACGGCTCGAGCGCTGCTTCGCCTGCGACGCCGACCTGAAGGACTCCCGCAGCTACGAGCGCTACCGCGTCTGCCATGCCTGCGGCCACCACTACCACCTCAACGCGCGCGAACGCGTGGCGGGCATCCTCGACCCGGCCAGCTTCCGCGAGACCGACCGCAGCGTGACCGCCCTCGACCCGATCCAGTTCCGCGAACGCCAGTCATACCGCCACCGCGTCCTCGCCGCCCAGAGGCGCACCGGCCTCGCCGAAGCCGCCCTTACCGGTACGGGC
>VXRS01000213.1:2971-5547 GCA_009838385.1 Dehalococcoidia bacterium
CTCGCCGACCCCTCGACCGGCTCCGCCTTCGCGGGCCTCGCCAACCTCGCCGACTTCATCATCGCCGAGCCCAACGCCCTCGTCGGGTATTCCGCCCTGCGCGAGATGCGCGAGCGCACTGGCGAGGAGCTCCCCGAGGACGCGCACACCTCCGAATCGCACCTGCGGCGCGGCCTCATCGACGCGATTGTGAAGCGAGAAGACCTGCGCCCCTCCCTCGGCCTCCTCATCGATCTGCTCATGAGCAACTACGAACTCCGGCCGGTTGGGCGCCCCGAGCGGGAGCCGCGCGAGTACGCGCGCCTCGAGGCCTGGCGGCAGGTGCAGCTCTCGCGCCACGAGAACCGCCCCACCGCCCCCGACTTCGTCCGGCGCATCACCACCACCTTCGTCGAGATCCACGGCGACCGCAGCGGCGAGGACGACCCCGCCGTCAGCGCCGGCATCGGTCTGCTCGGCGGGGAGGCGGTGATGCTCATCAGCCAGAACCGCCTCCAGGGGCTCGCCGGGCCGGGAACCATCGGACCCTCTGGATTCCACAAGGCGCGCCGCGCCATGCGCCTCGCGCGCAAGTTCCGGCTCCCTCTCATCACGTTCCTCGACTCCGCCGGCGCCCGACCCGACCTCGCGGCCGAGGAAGCGGGACTCGGCGACGCCATCGCCCGCTGCATGCGCGAGATGCTCCGTGTGCCTTCTCCCTCCCTGGCGGTGATTACCGGCGAAGGGGCTTCCGAGGCCGCCGTGGCCATGGGCGTGGCCGACCGCGTGCTCATGCTGGAGAACGCCGTCTACGAAGTGGTCTCACCCGAAGATGCCGCCCGCCGCCTCTACGGCGACGCCTCCTATGTCGACGAGGTGGCTGAGCGGCTGCGCCTCACCTCGCACGACTGCCTCCGCCTCGGCATCGTCGACAGCGTCGTGCCCGAGCCCGGCGAGGGCGCGCACACCAACCACGACGAGGCCTCGCTGCTGCTGCGGCGCTCCGTCGTGCGCTCCCTCACGGCCATCCAGCGCGAGCGCCAGAAGCGCCGGCTGAACAGCCGTCGTGACCGCTACCGGAACACCGGCCAGACCCACGCCTGGGTGCGCGGGCGCATCGAACGCCGCGTCGCCGACCTCACCGACCGATTCGCGCATTGGCGCCGTCGCATGGGCCGCCATCCCCGCAACGCCCCGCGCCTCGCCGAGACCCCCGCCGATCCGGAGATCATGCGCTAGGCGTTACGCCGGGTTGGGAAGCCGAAATCGCTCCACCTTTAACTGGCTTGCGCGATCCTGTGCCGCCCAGAGGTCGTAAGCCGTCTGCAAGCCCAGCCATGTCTCCGGCGTCGAGCCGAAAGCCTTCGAGAGGCGAAATGCCATCTCAACGGATATGCCGGCTCTGCCATTGACGAGGTCCGACAAGGCCTGACGGGTGACGCCCAGGCCCTGGGCAGCCCTCGTAACCGTCAGCCCAAGGGGCTCGATGCAGTCGTACTTCACAATCTCGCCCGGGTGTGGGGGATTCTCCATCGGCATCAGGACACCTCTCTAGTGATAGTCCAGGTAGTCGACGTCAACGGCGTGGCCGTTCTCGAATCGGAAAGTGACGCGCCAGTTGCCCGAGACGGAAACCGCGTAGTGCCCTCTGAGCTCGCCTGACAGCGCGTGTAGCTGGAAACCGGGGATGTCCATATCGCGTGGCCTCCTGCTCTGGTCCAGTACGCCGAGGATTCGTCTCACCTTGCGTACATGCTCCGGGGCGATTCGGTGCGACCCCCGTCCGCTATACAGTGATCGCAGCCCTCGGTGTCTGAAGGATGAGATCACGGAAGGAAGTGTCTAGTGTCAAGTGTCGCTTGTCAATCAACATGACAATGACAACACGAGGAGTGGCTGGTAGTGGTCTGGATGGGCCCTAGGCGCGCCGCCGGACTGGCTCGCTGTCGCTGTCCATCGCTCCCGGGAGCACCGTACGCCGGGCCGGCGCCGAGGGCTCCTGGCAGGCGCGCACGAATACGTTGTCGACGCTGTCGATGATGCCGTGGTCGCGAGCCTCGTCGCGAACGTACGCGACCGTGCTCGAGATTGTGGCTTCGAATCCGGGCCACTCGTGGCAACGCAGCACACGCAGGTGGCGGGTCGACTCGTTCCACTCGACGATCAGGCGGGGGCTTGTCGAGGGACCGGCGCTGAAGCGGGTGTAGCCGCCGAGATATTCCTTGGTCAGGTAGAGGCCTTTGGAGGAGGGGTCTATCGAGGCTCGTTGGAGAGCGTCCCAGTTCTCACCAAGGGCGAGTAGGAGTCGAAAGGCGACATCGTTGGTCTCTGCTCGCATCAAGCTCTCCTTGTGCTAAACCAAGGCAGTCGACGCGAGAATCGGTCGACACCCCACCACTACCGCAGTGTACGCGGGTCCTCGACGCCTTGCCATGCCTTATGTGCCCTCAGCGTCCCCGATCCCGGCGCCGGGCCGCCACGGGACCGAGAGCCGGTCGCCTGCTACGATCGCGCTCCCGTGGGGCTGTAGCTCAATTGGGAGAGCGTTTGACTGGCAGTCAAAAGGTAGGGGGTTCGAATCCCCCCAGCTCCACCAG
>VXRS01000178.1:0-2974 GCA_009838385.1 Dehalococcoidia bacterium
CCCCTACCCCATCTTCCCCATCACCGAGGAGCTCGGCCTCCGCACCCCCGATGACGAGACGGACCTGTACGTTGAGTTCAAGCACCGGCTGATCGAGGGCATCCAGGAGGACATGGGCGCCTTCCTCGATCCGGATAAGCCACGCCTCATCTCCGCCCAGGAGATCTTCTGGGGTGGCGTCACCGTTGATGGAATCCCGCCCCTCGAACATCCCAACTTCATCGCGCCACAGGAGGCCGCCGCGTGGATCGGCCCGAAGGACCGCGTCATCGGCGTGGAGATCAACGGCGACGCCCGCGCCTATCCCCGCCGCATCATCGACTGGCACGAGATGGTCAACGACACCATTGGCGGCGTGCCCGTCTCGCTCGCCTACTGCACGCTCTGCGGGAGCGCCATCCTCTACGACGGGCGTGTCGGCGAAGAGGTCTACCGCTTCGGCACCAGCGGCCTCCTCTATCGCTCGAACAAGCTCATGTACGACCGCACCACCAACACCCTCTGGGAGCAGTTCACCGGCGAGCCTGTCTGGGGCGACCTCGTCGGGAGTGGTATCCAGCTCGATGTCCTCCCCGTCGTCCACACCACCTGGGACGAGTGGCTCGCCGAGCATCCCGACACGCTCGTGCTCGACATCGAGACCGGCCACGCCCGCGATTACGGCGAAGGCGTCGCCTACGCCCGCTACTTCGCCAGCTCCGGGCTGATGTTCCCCGTTCCCGATCGCAGCGGCCCCATCGCCGTCAAGGACAGCGTCTACGCCGTCCGCCTCAACGATCAGGTCGTCGGTTACCCCATCCTCCTTCTCGGCGAGAAGGACTTCCTCCAGGACGAGATCGGCGGCGATCCGGTCGTCGTCTTCGCCACCGCCGACCGCTCCGGTGGCCGCGCCTACGCGGCCCCGCCCGAGCGCGTCGTCGCCTACGACGTGGAGACGGGCGTCGCCACGACGGAGAGCGGCGCCGCCTGGCAGGTCACCGAGGGTGCTCTCATCGGTCCGTCGGGCGAGGAGCTGGCGCGCCTGCCCGGCCACAACGCCTTCTGGTTCGCCCTTGTCAACCACGCCCCCCGCTTCCGCCTCTACGAGGAGGAAGCGCCGCAGAGTTCCCTCATCGGGTCCGGCTGCAACCTCTTCGCCTACCTCGAAGGGACCAGCATCGCCGCCACCACCTGCACCCTCTAGCGCTTCGCGGTCCTCCGGCGGCGTAGGATGCCGCCATCTCGACTGCGAGGGTGCTGCCATGACGCAGGCCGCCAGCCTGGACGTGCTCTGGGAACCGCTGCAGGTCGGCACCATGTCCCTGAAGAACCGCATCATGGTGCCCACCCACGGTGCGGGCGTAGGCAACATCCTCGGCAGCGAGCGGCAGGCACAGAGCTTCCGAGCCTACTACGTCGGGCGGGCGCGGGGTGGGGCGGCCTGGGTCGGTGGCAGCAACTGCTTTGTCCTCAACCCGCTCATCCCGGGTTTCGAACCGACCGGTGTCGGCGCCACCACCGACAGCAACTTCCGCAACCCGCTCTTCCTCGAACGCTACGGACGCTACGCCGACGAGCTCCACGAGGAGGGCGCCTACGGCACCCTCCAGATGATCCTGATGGGCGGGATGCCCCACGGCCCCACCGGCGGCCGCCAGAGCAGCTGGGCCACCAACGTCCTGCCCCACGAGATGGAGCCCGACGAGATCGAGCAACTCATCGAGGAGTACGGCTACTCCGCCGGCCGCGCCCTCGAAGCGCGTCTCGACGGACTCGAGATCCACGCCAACCACGACGACGTTGTGCAGTGGTTCCTCTCCCCCCTGACCAACCACCGCGAGGACGACTACGGCGGCTCGGTCGAGAACCGCCTGCGCATGCTCCTTGAGATCAACCGCGCCATTCGCGCGGCCGTGGGGAACGGGCTCACGCTGGGCGTCCGCCTCTGCATGGATGAGATGATCGAGGGCGGGTACGACCTCGAAGAGGCCCGTGAGATCGTCCGCCTTCTCACGGCCAGCGGCGATGTCGACTACTTCAGCTTCGATGTCGGCGGAAACTGGGCCGGCCCGAGCTACATCCAGCCCCTGCACTACGAACCGGCCGAGTGGGCGCCCATGTCGGGCGCGTTGAAGGCCGAAACAGACCTGCCCGTCGTCTACGCCGGGCGCGTCACCGATGCCGAGGTGGCCGCGAACGTGCTTACGGACGGCTACGCCGACGTTGTTGGCCTGAACCGCGCGACCATCGCCGACCCGCAACTCCCCAACAAGGCGCGCGAAGGGCGACTCGGCGACGTACGTCCCTGCATCGGCATCAACGACTGCATCCACCGTGGCCTCGTCGATGGCCTGCCCTTCGGCTGCGCCGTCAACCCGAGCGCCAACCACGAGCTTGAGGAGCCGCACCCGCCTGCCCCAGAGCCCCGCCGCATCCTCGTCGTTGGCGGTGGTCCTGCCGGCCTCGAGACCGCCGCCATCGCCGCCGAGCGCGGCCACAACGTCACCCTCTGGGAGCGCGAACCCGTCCTCGGCGGACAGATGACGATCGCCGCCAACGCCCCCATGCACCGCCCCTTCGCCCAGTTCGTCGCCTTCGAGGAGCGCCGTCTCGCCCGCCTCGGAGTCGGCGTCAGTGTCGGGCGCGCCGCCACCGCCGAGTCCGTGCTCGAATTCGGCGCCGATGCGGTCGTGCTCGCAACCGGCGCGACCTCCCGCCGGCCTGACGTCCCCGGTGTCGACCTCCCAAACGTCGTCGACATCCGGGACGTGCTCCTCGGCAGTGCCGAGGTCGGCCAGCGGGTCGTCGTGGTCGCCCAGGACGACCACATGCCGCCCCTCTCCGTGGCCGACCATCTCGCCGGGCAGGGCAAGGAGGTGCGCGTTCTCTACCAGACGCTCCAGGTCGCCCCACTCGTGGGGAAGTACACCATCGGCGGCATCATGACGCGGCTGGTCGCGCAGGGCGTCCAGTTCGAGCAGATGCACCGGCTCGT
>VXRS01000178.1:3074-5525 GCA_009838385.1 Dehalococcoidia bacterium
GACTCCCGCGAGGACGCCCTTGCCTACCTGAACTCCCTCTCCCTCGGCATGATGGACGACGAGCTCGTCGAGACCCTCATCGACACCGGCCCCGAGATGTTGCGCTACATGGAGGAGAACACCCCCGTCTCCCTGCACGTCTTCGAGGGCTACCCCGACTACCACCCGGAGAACCCGGGTGGGAAGCCCGGAGGTGGCCGCTCCCTCGACAACGACCTCTTCCCCTTCGAGGAGCTCGGGCCCTGGGCTGATCGCATCAACCACCAGCCCGACGCCGTCTTCTTCCCCGCCACCATGCTGGAGATCGATACCAAGCGGATCGACGACGTTCCTCCGGATGTCATGGAGGCAAGGAAAGCTCGCGACATGCGCTCGACCGGGCAGGCGCTCGCCGGCTCCCTCATCAAGGGCTGCCTCGACCGCGAGATCCCTGTCCACACCGCCACCCGCGCCCGCGAGCTCATCCTTGACGAGAACGACGTCGTCGTCGGCGTGCGCGCCGAGCGCGACGGCGCCGCCTGGTTCGTCAAGGCGCGCAAGGCCGTCGTCATCGCGACCGGCGGCTTCGAGTGGAACGAAGAGCTCGTGAAGGCGTTCCTCCGCGGCCCCATGACCGCTCCCACCTCGACCCCCGAGAACGAGGGCGATGGCCTCCTGATGGCGATGGGCGCCGGCGCCGCCCTTGGCAACATGAGCGAGGCCTGGTGGATCCCCGGCATCCACGTCCCCGGCGACGAGATGCGCGGGCGCACCTTCGCCCGCCTCATCCTCGCCGAGCGCACCTGGCCCCGCTCGATCGTCGTCAACCGTAACGGCAAGCGCTTCATGAACGAGGCCGCCAACTACAACGCCGTGGGCCACGCTTTCCACACCTTCGACCCCAATTCCTTCGAGTTCATCAATCTTCCCGCCTGGCTCATCGTCGACAGCCAGTACCAGCCCCCCATCGCCCGCCACCAGGTTGGCCCCGACGCCCCCGACTGGATCCGCCGCGCCGACACCCTCGCCGAGCTCGCCGAGCAGATCGAGGTCGACGCCGACGGCCTTGAGGAGACGGTCGCGCGCTTCAACGAGGGTGTCGCCCGCGGCGAGGACCCTGAGTTCGAGCGCGGTGTCAGCGCCTACGACAGCTACAACGGCGACCGCTGGGAGAAGGCGCCCTTCACCACCCTTGGCCCCATCGACACCCCGCCCTACTACGCCGCCCAGATCGAGTCGGGCGCGCTTGGCACCAAGGGCGGCCCAAAGACGAACACGAAGGCGCAGGTGATGCGCGCCACCGGCGGCGTCATCCGTGGCCTCTACGCCGTCGGGAACGCCATGGCGGGCGCCACCGCTATGGTCTACGGCGGAGCCGGCGGCACCCTCGGACCCGGCATGACCTTCGGCTACATTGCCGGCAGGAGCGCCGCCGAGGAGCCCGACCACATCGCCTGAACGCAGCCGTCGCCCCGGAGTTTCCCGTGTCAGCGGGCGCCGGTAGGCTGACGCGCGGGGATAGGGCCCGCCCCTGAACGGCGCTCGCGGCCGCCCCGGAGGAACGATGAAGGTTCACGAGTACCAGGCGAAGGCGCTCTTCGCGAAGTACGGCGTCGAGGTCCCCGGCGGCCGCGTCGCCTCCACCCCCGCGGAAGCCCGCGCCATCGCCGAGGAGCTCGGCGGTAAGGTCGTCGTCAAGGCCCAGATTCACGCGGGTGGGCGCGGCAAGGGCCGCCTCGTTTCCGAGAGCGAGACCGCGGCAATGTACGAGCGCCTTACCACCGATCCGGCCAACAACGAGGGCCAGGTCCGTGGCGACCGCGTCGGCGGCGTGCGCCTCGCGAGCACAGCCGACGAGGCCGAGCAGGAAGCCGCCAGCATCCTCGGCAAGCACCTCGTCTCCATCCAGACCGGTCCCGAGGGCAAGCTCGTCAAGAACGTGCTCGTCGAAGAGCAGTCGGCCGTCGCCCGCGAGCTGTACCTCGCCATCATCATCGACGGCGCTCAGGCCGCCCCCCTCATCATGGCCTCGACCGAGGGCGGCCAGGAGATCGAAGTCGTCGCTGCCAACGATCCCGACGCCATCGTTCGCATCCCCGTCAACGCCGCCTCCGGCTACGAGCCCTACGTCGGCCGCACCCTCGCCGCCCGCCTCGGGCTGGTGGGCGACCAGGCGGCCGCGCTTAACAAGCTCGTCGGCAGTCTCTACCAGGCCGCCGTCGAGAGCGACGCCAGCCTCGCCGAGATCAACCCCCTCGTCGTCACCGAGGAGGGCCGCGTCCTCGCCCTCGACGCCAAGTTCACCATCGACGACAACGCCCTCTACCGCCACGAGGACCTGTCCGAGCTGCGCGACAAGGACGAGGAGGACCGCCTTGAGGTGCTCGCCGACGAGCTCGGGGTCGCGAACTTCATCAAGCTCGACGGGAACATCGGCTGCATCGTCAACGGCGCCGGCCTCGCCATGGCCAC
>VXRS01000087.1 GCA_009838385.1 Dehalococcoidia bacterium
GATCAGGCTGAAGCTGAGCTTCACCAGGCTCGCGTAGGCGCTCCTAGCCCACCCGGATCGGGTGCGGAACGGGCTGGTTGAAGAGGTAGCCCTTCCTGTTGAAGGGGACCGTTTCGGGCTGGCTTGTGCCGGAGGCGTCGGTGGCGCGGGTCATGATGGTGTGCTCTCCCGGGCGCGCGTCCCACACAAACTCGAAACGCGACCACGAGTAGCGGAACTGGGGCTCGAGGACGGACGCCTCGCGCCATGTGCGTCCTGAGTCGTCGCTCCACTGGACGCGGGCAATGGGGCCGTCGGGGGAGTGGGCGAAGCCCTGCAGGCGCTGCGATCCCGGAGCCAGCTCGGCGGGCCAGGGGAGGGCAAGCGCGCTCTTCACGGTCTGGGTCGTGACCGGCTGGCCGAGCGCTTCGCCCTCGGGCGGATAGTCGTCGCCGATGAGGACGTAGGAGGTGGTGTTGTTGCGGGTCCAGTGCTGCTCCGAGGAGACGACGATGCGGCCCAGCCACTTGATGTTCGCGGCGCCGACCCAGCCGGGGATGATGGCGCGCAGGGGGTAACCGTGGTCGCGGGTGAGGGGATCGCCGTTGAGGGCGTAGGCGAGCAGGGTATCGGGGTGCATGGCATTCTCGACCGGGAGGGCGCGACGGAAGCCGTCTTCGGGCGACTCTTCGTCGAGGCCGACGAGGAGGACGCTGACGGCGTCGTCGCGGATGCCGGCCAGCTCCAGCACGTCGCGAAGGGCGACGCCGGTCCACTCGCCGTTCCCGACCCCGCCGGTCCCCCACTGGGTGCCCTCGGCAGGACGTCCCTGGACGCGGTCGAACATGGCGCGATGGTTCCCAGCGCACTCGAGGTAGGAGATGAAGGCGCGACTCGGCAACTGGCGGATGGCGTCGTAGGAGAGCTCAACCCGGTCGGCGACAGCGTCGCCTTCCACCACGAGTTGCCAGTCACCGGCATCCAAATCAACGCTCACGGAGTTGTTGCGGACGAAGAAGAGGGGAACGGGGGTCACCAGACCCCGCATGTTCTCGAGGCGCGCTTCGAGGCTCTTGCCATCGGCGTGGGCGATGAAGGGCCCCGTGTCCTTGAACCAGCCGGAACGCTCGGGGGAGGGCGCCTCTGAATCGTCGGGAGCAGGGGCATCGTCGCCGGACGTGTCGGCGCCGCATGCCGCGAGGACGGCTGTTGCGCCGCCCGCGGCGAGGAGCTGGAGGAAGCGGCGACGGGGCATCCCTTGCCGCTGAACGAGTGTCCAGAAACCTGTCGGGGCGTCCACGCTACGGTCAGACATCGGAGCTATGTCGGGAATTCTAGGACGCGGGGCGCTACAGGAGCCGGGAACGGGGGAGACCGGCCATCCGGCGATCCAGGGTCAAGGTCTCGATGTCGTTCCGGGAGTAGCCGTCGACGATGAGACGGTCGACGAGGCCGGGGCCACCCGGTTCGCGCAGCAGGTCGAGGACGGAATCCCCATTGAGGGGCGAGACCAGTCCGCTCTCGAAGACACCGAGGATGCTCGCGCGGGCCGCATTCTTGCTGGCCCCGTAGTGATGCTGCGCGACGATATAGGCCTCGCCGATGACTTGGTTGGAAACCACGATCTCAACGTCCGACTCGTAGAGCACGCGAAGTTCCCGTACGCACCGGGCAAACTCTTCCGCCGGCAGGCTGGTGGTAAGTCGCACAAGGACCGAAGTATCAATCCCGCAGCGACCAGTCATAGCCTTCTTCCCGGAACTTGGCGATATCAAAGGGCGGAGTGCCGGGCGGAATCTTCAGCGTGCCCAACTTCTCTAACCTGATGCGCCGTGGGCGGAGGATGAAGCCGTCGGGGTGCTCTTCCAGCTCGATCTGGTCGCCGGGACCCACGCCGAGCGCTTCGAGGACGCGCTTGGGGAAGGTGACCTGGCGTTTCGAGGTGACCTTGACGATCATCGTGTGAGAGCTCCTTACCGAAAGGGTACTTCGGTAAGGAGATGTGCGTCTACACCATCAGGAGGCGTTCGAACTCCTCGTCGGGCATGTCCTCCGGAACGGGGTTGCCGGGGCCGAAGACGAGAGCATCACCGCCTCCGGTCGTGACCGACATCCGGCCGAGATTGACGAGCTGCCGGACGGCGCGGTCGGCGGCGCGAGCGTCGTGGAGGACGGGCAGCCCGAGGCGCGTGCGGAAGACGGAACGGGCAGTCGCGACCTCGCCGCCGAAGAGTTCGCGTTCGGTCGACCGCAGCTCGGCGAGGGCGACATCGAAGCTCTGCTGGGGGAAGCGCTCGTACAGCAGGGGCAGGAGGTGGACGGAGAGCGTGTCGGAGGAGCCGGCCAGGCGAAGGGGCTCCTCTCGCGAACGGCCATGGGGGAGCGGCTCGTCCCACAACACCCAGCGTCCGTACAGCTCGCGGAGCCGTACACCCAGGGGCGTGCGCGCCGTCCAGGGCTCATCCGGTCGGCCGTCGGCGGGCTCGAGGCGGGCTGCCTGCCGGCAGAGGTCACGGACCTCGGCTGCGATGGGGGAGCGGGGGTCGGTGAGGTCGCAGCCGGGGTCGCTTGGCTCGACAAGCAGGAAGGTGTTCGCATGGGCCGTGCCCCAGTCAACGACAAGCCGGCGCTCGTCCTCGGGCAACTGGCGAAGGGACAGGAGCAGGGTCAGGTGGCCATCATCAAGGGCGCGACGGGTCCGCAGGAAGCGTCTCCACGACGACGACCCCTCGAGGTAGACGGGGCTGAGCGGCAGTCGCAGGGGGCGTTCGACGCGGGACACGTCGTAGATGACGCCGCGAGCGGCTCCCGCGAGGTCCTGGAGCGCGCGCAGGAGGATGCGTTCCTCCTCATCGGACGGCCCCGGCGCTTCGACCCCGCTTCCGAAGCCCCAGTGCCTTCGCTTCCAGAGTCCACGGATGGCCACGAGCACAGCCTAGCGCATCGCCTGCCAGGTGCGACGCTCCCAGCAGCAACCGGAGAGGGCGGCGGCCTTTACCCCGGGAGCTAGCGGCCCCGGCAGGCAGTGGGCTACAGTCGCAAGCATGGCTGGATCCGATCACTCCGGCAGCAACGGCGTGCTCACGAGGCTGGCCCTTCACGATCGCCACGAGGCGCTTGGCGCCCGGTTCGCGCCGTTCGCGGGCTGGGAGATGCCGCTCCAGTACGAGGGCATCGTGGGCGAACACCACGCCGTGCGTGAACGCGTAGGGGTCTTCGACGTCTCGCACCTGGCGCGCGCCTGGGTGGAGGGACCGGATGCTGCGGCGCTGCTGCGCTCGGTGACGACGTTCGACGTGACCACGCTGCCCGTGGGGAAGGCCCACTACTCGCTCTACTGCACCGAAGATGGCGGCATCGAGGACGACATCTTTCTGTACCACCTGCCCGGAGACCGCTGGCTGGTCATCCACAACGCCGCTAATGCGGACAAGGACTTCGAACGGCTGCGCGCCGTCGCCGGAGACGCGGCTTCGGAGGTCACGCCGGAGACGGTGATGCTGGCGGTGCAAGGGCCGGAGGCCGTCGCGCTACTGAGCAGCGTCCTCGGTGACGGGTTTGCGGGCCTGGAGCAGCGTGACTGCGCGGAGCTCGACTGGAAGGGCACGCCCGTGCTCGTCGCTCGCACCGGCTATACCGGCGAGGACGGGGGCGAGTGCATCGTGGGCGCAGACCACGCGGCGGCGCTGTGGGACGCCTTCATCGAGGGGGGCGCGACTCCCGCCGGACTCGGCGCACGCGACACGCTTCGGCTGGAGGCAGCGCTGCCACTTCACGGCAACGACATCGACACAACCACGCATCCCTACGAGGCCGGGCTCGGGTTCGCGGTGACGCTCGACGATGGCGAGCCGTTCACGGGGAGGGAGGCGCTGGTGGAGGCAAAGGCGCAGCCCCGCACGCGACGGCTCGCCCATCTCGTGGCCAGAGAACGGGGCGTCCTGCGGGCGCACTATGCGGTGCACGAGCCGGGAACCGATGAGCCGGTGGCGCAACTGACAAGTGGCGCCTTCAGCCCCAGCTTGCGTCTCGGCATCGGCATGGCCTACCTTCCCGTGCGGCTTGCGAAACCCGGCGTCATGCTCGAAGTGGACGTGCGCGGTCGCGCGCTTCCCGTCGAGGTAGTGCGCCGACCGTTCTATCGAAAACCGAAGGACTGAAACGATGGACCACGAAACCCCCGAGGAGCTGCTCTATTCCGCGAACCATGAGTGGTTGCGCCGTGACGCCGGCAGCCCCGACGAGGGCACCATCGGCATCACCGACTTCGCCCAGGACCAGGTAGGCGACGTGGTCTACCTCGACCTGCCGGCCGAGGGGGATGCGGTGACCGCCGGCGAGCGGTGCGGCGAAATCGAGTCCGCGAAGACGGTCTCCGACCTGTACTCGCCGGTCAGCGGCGAGGTGATCGCGGCAAACGGGGCGCTGGAAGACCAACCGGAGTTCGTCAACTCCTCCCCCTACGACGAGGGCTGGATGATCCGCGTGCGCATCGCCGACGAAGCCGAGCTGGACGCTCTCCTCGACGCCGCCGGTTACCGCGCGCAGCTCCCCGAGGACTAGCGTTGGCATCGCCGGCGCCGGGCGGGGCGCCTCATCCGTACATTCCCGCCACTGAGGCCGATCGCGCGCGCATGCTGGAGCGCGTCGGCGTGGCCGACCTCGACGCGCTGTTCGCGGACCTGCCGGCGGCCATGCGAGACCCGGCCATCGACCTTCCCCCCGCGCTCACGGAGCCGGAGCTCATCGCGCTGCTGGAGGAGCGCGCCGGGGAGAACGCCGGTGCCTCGATGCCGAACTTTCTCGGGGCGGGCGCCTACCGGCGCTCGATCCCGGCCGTTGCCGCGCACCTGACCTCCCGTTCCGAGTTCGTAACGGCCTACACGCCGTACCAGCCGGAGATCAGCCAGGGAACGCTGCAGTCGGCGTTCGAATACCAGTCGGTGGTGTGCGAGCTGACGGGGATGAACGTGTCGAACACGGGCCTCTACGACGTGGCCAGCGCCACGGCCGAAGCCTGCCTCCTGGCGACGCGGGCGACGAGGCGCGGCGCCGTTGCCCTGCTTGAGCCGATTCACCC
Source organism: Dehalococcoidia bacterium (assembly GCA_009838385.1). The sequence goes on from VXRS01000087.1 coordinate 5,060, forward strand.
CGGGACGATCGAGGTGGTTCGCACGTACACGCGCGGCGCCGGACTGCGCGTCGACATTCTGACGTCAGCGGATGCGGTGAGCGAAGAGTACGCCTGCCTCGTGGTCCAGCAGCCAGACTTCCTGGGGGCGATCGTGGACCTTGAGCCGCTGGCCGAGGCGGCGCACGCCAACGGCGTGCTGCTGGTCACGGTGGCCGACCCGTTCGCGCTGGGCCTGCTGCGCTCGCCGGGAGACGCGGGCGCCGACATCGTCACGGGCGAGGGACGCGATCTGGCGGGCGCGCCGGCCTTCGGCGGGCCGTCGCTGGGGCTGTTCGCCGCACGAACGCCGTTCATGCGGCAGATGCCGGGGCGCATCGTGGGGCGCACACAGGAGCTGCACGAGCCGCCCGAGGGAGGCGAGCCCCGCACGGGCTATGTGCTCACGCTGCAGGCGCGGGAGCAGTTCATCCGGCGCGAGCGGG
>VXRS01000022.1 GCA_009838385.1 Dehalococcoidia bacterium
GCGTTCGACGCTGCGGTGAAGCGCCACCAGAAGACCGGCTGGCAGCACACGCGGAAACGGGAGCCGTGGCCCCACCCCAACTGGTTCGACTACCTGAACAAGGTGATGAAGCGGGAGCCGGTGGTCGTACGAGGGGCGCACGGGTTCGGGCTGAAGGCGGTCACGAACGCGATGCACGACCTCGGGCTGGTGGAGACGAAGTGGGACGAAGGACCGGTCGACGGACTCGGGGCGATGGTGGGGGCGTGGACGTGCGATCGGGAGGCGACCCGCACGGGCGGCAGCATGCGCGACCTCGCGCTGATGAAGGGTATCGAGCGGTACAACGAGGTCGACTGCAAGGCGATGATGGAGCTCGTCCGCTACTTGCGGCGCAACCACTAGCGGGCGGCAACTAGCCCGCTTCGAAGGGATTCAACGAGGCCACGCCAAGGCGGTCGAAGTCCCGCTCGTTCCGCGTCGCGACTGTCAGGGAGTGAACGACCGCTACCGCCGCGATCAGTGCGTCCTCCATGAGGGAATCCGGCTGCCGGTGCTTGAGGCGCGCCCATTCCCGGAAGGCAGCCGCGTCGGCGGGTAGCACGCCGAAGGCCTCGAGCACCTGCCCGAGCCAGGCCTCGATCTCATCCGCTTTCGTCGCATCACGCTCACGGGTGATCTCGATACCCGCCTGTATCTCCCCAATGGTCACGGCAGACACGAAAAGCTGTTCTGGGGGAACCTGCCGAATCCACTCGACCACTGCCGGATGGGGGCGGGGACGCCGCAACTCCGAGACCACATTGGTATCGAGGAGGTACACCGGCTACTTGACCGCCGGAGGAGGCCGGTGGCGATGTGTGCGGCGTGGCGGCGTGAGTTCCTCCGTCCGGGCATCGGGAGTGAGAAGCAAGTCCTTCAGTGTCGGCCTGTTGATCTCTTGCAGTTTCCGCCACTGGTCGATGGAGACGAGCACAGCCGCTTCAACGCCACGCCGGGTAACGATCTGGGGCCCGTCGGCGAGGCTGGCATCAAGCAACTCGCTGAACCGCGCCTTCGCATCCTGAACCTGCCACGCCTTGCCCATACAGCCTGCCTATCTGACTAGTCTGCTGACTAGTCTATACGCTCCCAGGCTGGTCCACCTACCCTCCGCAAGGCACGAAATCGCCGGATCGGGAACGATCCGGCGGGTTGGCGCATATCTCTTGTCACGATGGTACTGGCGCATCCCGATGCGCGACGCGAACACTACCCCATCCGGCTGGTGGAAGGTGAGGGACGCATGACCGACGACGAAGCCGTCCTGAGATGTCAGGACGGCGACCGTGAGGCCTTCCGCCACCTGGTGGAGCAGTACAAGAACCCGCTCTACGGCACGGCGTACCTGATGACGGGCAACGCCGCGCAGGCCGAGGAGCATGTGCAGGAGGCGTTCCTGCTGGCCTGGCGCGGCATCAAGTCGTTCCAGCGGGGGCGCCCGGTGAAGCCCTGGCTGATGCGAATCCTCGTGAACGCGGTGCTGGCGCAGCAGCGCAAGCGTTCCCTCACAACCGTGCCGCTGGAGGAAACGCTGCCCGTGGGAGCGCCCACCAGCGGCGCCGATTCGATCGAGGCGAGCGAAGACCGCGAAGCCGTGCGGCAGGCCCTCGCCCAGCTGACCCCCGAACACCGCCAGGTCGTGGTGCTGCGCTACTTCGCCGACCTGACGGTTCCACAAGTCGCCCGTTCCGCCGGGGTGCGGGAGGGCACGGTCAAGTCGCGGCTCCATCGAGCGCTCCGCCAGATGCGGGAGCTGCTGGAGCAGTCGGGTGTGATGGAGGTGGCCGGCAATGGCGCGTAACGACATGCCAGATCAGGAGATGGAACGAAAGCTCCGCGAGCACTTCGCGGAAGAAGCCCCGGACCTGCAGGCCCCGGACGACCTCTGGGACCGCCTGGAGGACCGCCTGGGAAAACAGGATCCGCCGCGCTTCGCCCTCTTGCGGGGTGGAGCCAGCGCCATCGGCTCGATGCCATGGATTCCGGCGGCGGCGGCAGCGGTACTGGTTGTGGGCCTGGGCGTGGGGGCTTGGGCCCTCGCCGGCGGGACCGGCGATAGCGGCGACGATGACGACGATGGCGGGGCCATCGCCGCCAGCAGCGATGAGCAAGTCGAGCCGGTCCGGGAGGCTGCGACGCAGGCTGCCGCGACGGAGGCCGCCGCAGCGGCAGCCGAAGACGAGGCCTACGAGGCTACAGAGGCTCCGGCAGTCCAGGAGGCAGCTGCGACAGCGGCTGCAGCCGCGCGGGCCGTGGAGCGGGACACGTCGGAGGAAACGACCCCCGAGGCCGTCTCGACCCCCGAGCCAACGCCTGCGCGCGCGCAGGCCACGCAGCCAGCAGAGAGCGAAACCCGGGCGCCCGAGAGCAGCGAACCCGGCGAGCCTTCCGATGACGACGCTTCCGATGTGGCGGAGCCAGCCGAGGAGGCCATGGCCGAGGAGCCCGCTGCAGAAGAAGACATGGCCGACGACATGGCCGGCGATGCCATGGATGACGCCATCGGTGACTACGACGACATGGCGGACGATGACATGGCGGCCGACACCATGGAGCCTGCGGAGGGGAGCATCGGCGGGGGGCCGGAGGACGCCAGCGAGGCGGAGACGGCTGAGGAGGAGGAAGCGGCGCAGCCGCGGCGGCCCTCCGACACGACATTCGAGGACTACGAGCGCACGGCCTTCGTCTCGACCGACATCGACGCCGTCTCGACCTTCAGCCTCGACACGGACCGCACCTCCTACTTCCTCGCCCTCACCTGGGTCAGCAACGGCTACCCGGTCGAGCCCGACTCCGTGCGGGCGGAGGAGTGGATCAACGTCTTCGACTACGGGTATGCCGACCCGGACGGCGACGACCGCTTCGCCATCATCAGCGACCTCGTGCGGCACCCGCTCGACGACGAGTGGCACCTCGCCCGCATCGCCATGCAGGCGCCGGACGTGCGCGACGACCGACCGCTCAACGTGACGCTCGTGCTGGATGCCTCCGGCTCGATGTCCTGGGGCAATCGCGTGGCCATCGCGCGGGAGGCGGCGGAGACCATCCGCCAGAGCCTCAGCGCGCGCGACCGCATCGCCGTCGTTCACTTCACGACCGACGTGCTCGACCGCTACACGGTCAAGCACAGCGCACCCGACAACGAGGACGTCGTCTGGTCGATCGAGAGGCTGGCGGCGCACGACAGCACCAACGTGCAGGCGGGGCTCAACCTCGGCGTGCAGCTGGCCGATGAGGCCCGGCGGGAGCGGCCCGACGCCTACAACTACATCATCCTGATGTCGGACGGCGTCGCGAACGTGGACGCGACCGACCCCTTCGCCATCCTCGAGGGGGCGCCCGACACCGACAGCCGGAACCCGCTGCGGCTCATCACCATCGGCGTCGGCATCGACAACTACAACGACGTGCTGCTGGAGCAGCTGGCCCAGCACGGCAACGGCTGGTACCGCTACCTCGACGACACCGCCCAGGCGCGGGAGACGTTCAGCCGCGAGAACTGGCTCGCCCTCTCCACGCCCTTCGCCGACCAGGCCCGCGCCCAGGTGATCTGGGACCCGGCCGTGGTGAAGGAGTGGCGCATCGTCGGCTACGAGAACCGGGTCACGCCCGACCACACCTTCCAGCAGAACCGCCGGGAGTTCGCCGAGCTTCCCGCCGGAACCGCGACGACCGTGTTCTACGAGCTTGTGCTGCACGAGGGCGTGAGCCTCTCGGCCGCGCTCGGGCGCGTGGATGTGCGCTGGGTCGACCCGGCCACGGGCGCCTCGGTCGGCCAGGCCGTCGGCGTCACGGGGCGCACGGACCTCGCGTTCGACGACGCCGACCGCTTCCTGCGGCTGGGCGCCATCGTGGGGCTCGCCGCCGACCGCTACAGCAGCCTCTCGCCGCAGGTCGAGAACGCGGAGGTCGACTACGCCGGCATCCACGCCGACCTCTCGGCCCTGCAGGGCCGGCTCAGGGGGCTTGAGGGAAGCCTGGGATCCTCCCAGGCGTACCAGGACTTCAGCTCCCTCCTCGATGAGCTGACGGCCGCCGCCGCCGAGCTCGCGCCCCCCTCGGGCTACAGCCAGTGACCTGGCTCGCCATCCGGAAGGGGCGCTCGCGGAGCGCCCCCACGCAGAGAGCAAAGGAGGCTCAGATGCGATTCCCCGCACGGATGTACCGGATCCTCGCCGCAGGCGCCGCCGTGGCGCTCCTCACGCTGGCGATCGCCGCCTGTGGCGACGTCGACGGCGATGACGACGACAGCGCCGCACCCGCCGCACCCGCGGCGACGCAGGCGGCCGCCGAAGCCACGCAGGCGCCTAGCCGTGCGCGGCCGGTCCAGGCAGCGGCGACCGAAGCCGCAGCTGCGGAAGAGGCCTACGAAGCCGAAGCCACCGCAGCAGCCGCGCAGGAAGCAGCGGCGGACAGCGGCTCCTGCGCCAACTGCGCGACCGCTCGCCAGCAGGGGTCCACGAACACGACCCAGGCAGCCGCCTCGGTCAGCGAGCCGGCGCCCCAGCGGCCTTCGCCCGGGGCCACGACCTTCCAGAACTACGGGCGCACGCCGTACGTCAAGACCTCGATGGACGCCGTCTCCACGTTCAGCCTCGACACCGACCGCACGTCGTACTTCCTCGCCCTCGCCTGGGCGCAGAGCGGCTATGCGGTCGAGCCCGACTCGGTGCGGGCGGAGGAGTGGGTGAACGCCTTCTCCTACAACTACGACCCGCCCCGGGACGACCGCAGCTTCGCCATCACGAGCGATGTGGTGCAGCACCCCCTCGGCGAGGGACGCCACCTCGTGCGCGTGGCCTTCCAGGCTCCGCAGGTACGCCACGACGTGCCTCTGAACGTGACGCTCGTGCTGGACGCCTCCGGCTCGATGTCCTCGGGCAACCGCGTCGCCATCGCGCGGGAGGCGGCGGAGGCCATCCGCAACAGCCTCGGCTACAACGACCGCATCGCCGTCGTCCACTTCACCACCGACGTGATCGACTGGTACACGGTCGAGCACAGCTGGCCCGGGGACGCGGATGTGGCCTGGTCGATCGACCAGCTCGCCCCGCACAACTCGACGAACGTGCAGGCGGGGCTCAACCTCGGCGTGCGCCTCGCCGACGAAGCCCGGCGGGAGCGCCCGGACGCCTACAACTACATCATCCTCATGTCGGACGGCGTGGCGAACGTCGATGCGACGAACCCCTTCGCCATCCTCGATTCCTCGCCCGATACCGACCACCGCAACCCGCTGCGGCTCATCACCGTCGGGGTGGGCATCGAGAACTACAACGACTACCTGCTCGAGCAGCTCGCCCAGCATGGCAACGGCTGGTACCGCTACCTCGACACGACCGAGCAGGCGCGGGAGACGTTCAGCCGCGAGAACTGGCTGGCGCTCTCGACGCCGTTCGCCGACCAGGCCCGCGCCCAGGTGACCTGGGATCCGGCGCTGGTCAGCTCCTGGCGCATCGTCGGCTACGAGA
>VXRS01000025.1:0-1096 GCA_009838385.1 Dehalococcoidia bacterium
GTCGCTCACCAGGTCGCGGCGCTCGGTCGAGCCGTGCCCGGAGGCGCCTTCCCGTAGTCCTCGAAGGGGCCGTCTCGCCAGTCGAGGGCGGCCTTCAGCCCCTTCTCCCGCGAGATGCGGCCGAACTCCCCACCCCCGGGACGCACGGAGCTGAGGGCCTGGATGTCCGCCCCCACTGCCATCGAGGTGCGAATCCCCATGATCTCGTAGACGCGGTTCACCTGGCGCTTCGTCATCTGCAGCATCGGCGAGTCGATGTTGGCGATGCGCTCGGCGAACGCCTCCGTCACCTCGCACAGGTCCTCGACCGGCATCGCCCGGTTCGCCCAGCCCACCTCCACCGCCTCCAGCCCCGTGAGGCTGTCGCCCGTGTAGAGCAGCTCGCGCGCCTTCTTCTGATGCATGTGCCAGGGGTGGTAGATGATGTCGACGCTCGTCATCGCCCGCACCGGCGGATACCCGATGATCGCGTCCTCGGCGATGAACATCAGGTCGCACATCGTCGCCAGCTCGGTGCCCCCCGCGAGGCAGTAGCCGTGGACCTGCGCGATGACCGGCTTCGTCAGGTCCCAGATCTGCCAGTAGCCGCTCAGCAGGTGCTGCGGCCACTGGCCCTGGCCCGGATGGATCGGCCCGACGCCCGGGAGCCCGCTCCGTGTATCGACATAACTGTGCTCGTCCGGCGGCGTCCCCGAGAGGTCGTACCCCGCGCTGAAAGCCCGGCCCGAGCCCCGCAGGATGATGACCTTCACGCTCTCGTCGAGCTCGAAGTGCTTCATCGCGTCGAATACCTCGGCGCGAAGGTTGTGGCTCAGCGCGTTCATCTTCTCGGGCCGGTTGAGGGTGATGATCGCGTGGCGGTCCCGCTTTTCGGTGAGGATGTCCTGATAATCAGCCATGGCGGAATCCTAGAGGACCGCGCCCCGCCCCGTCACTGGCCCCGCTACCGCTTGCGCGCCACCACCCGCGCGAACGACAACAGCCGTTCCCCGGCCGCATCGTCCCTGATCGCCGCCTGCTCCTCGTCTAGGGTGTGCGGGATGAACTCTTCCCAGATGGCGTCCGACTCCGGCGGCTCGTCCGCGCACGTCACCTC
>VXRS01000025.1:1196-5441 GCA_009838385.1 Dehalococcoidia bacterium
GTCACCCACGACTCGTCGTAGGTGGCGCTGCGGGGGAAGAGTTCGGCCAAGTGCGTTGTCCTACTCGTCCGCGAAACCGACCGCGAGATTCACGAGCGCGCGCACGACCTGCCCGCTCGCGCCTTTCGTGACCCAGCCCTTGTCCTTCGAGGCCATGTCCACGCCCGCGATGTCGAGGTGCACCCACGGCTTCTCGTCGACGAAATGCTCGAGGAACTTCGCCGCGGTGATGCTTCCCGCCTGGCGGCCTCCGATGTTCTTGACCACGCTGACGTTGCTCTTGAGCTGCTCCCCGTACTCCTTGAACATCGGCAACCGCCAGCTGCGCTCGCCGGCGGCCTCGGCGGCCGCCTCGAAGCGCTTCGCCAGCGCGTCGTTGTTCGTCATCAGGCCGTAGCACTGGTCGCCAAGGGCGACGCTGACCGCGCCCGTGAGCGTTGCCACGTCGACGAGGTGACGGGCGCCCAGCTCCCGCGCGTAGCAGAGCCCGTCGGCGAGGACGAGGCGTCCCTCGGCGTCCGTGTTCAGGATCTCGATTGTCTTGCCGTTCATCGCCGAGACCACGTCCCCGGGACGGGTCGCGTTCCCGCCGGGCATGTTCTCCGTGCAGGGCGCGATCGCGAGGATGTCGGCCTTCGGCTCGAGCGCCGCGACTGCCTGCATCGCCGCGATCACCGAGGCGGCGCCCGTCATGTCGGCCTTCATCGCCTCCATGCCCTGCGCCGGCTTGATGCTGATCCCGCCGGTGTCGAAGGTGATGCCCTTCCCCACGAGCGCGAGGTCGTACCCCTCGCCGCCCCGGCCCTTGTAGCTGATACGCACCAGCTTGGCCGGCTGTATGCTCCCGCGCGCCACCGACAGCAGCGAGCCCATGCCCTTCGCCGCCATCTCCTCTTCTTCCATCACCTCGATCTCGAGGTTGGGCGCGCTCGCCACGTCCCCCGCTCGACCCGCGAGGTCGGTCGGATTCAGGTTGTTCGCGGGCTCGTTCGCGAGGTCCCGCGCGAGGTTCGTCGCCTCGGCCATCACGCGACCGCGGTTCGCCGCCGCCGCCATCCCCTCCACCTTCGAGGCGTCATGCTCGACGATAGTGAGCTGCCCGATGGCGGCCTTGTCGTCGTCGTCCGCCTCCGTCTTGTAGCGAAGGAACTGGTAGGCCCCCAGCAGCGCCCCCTCCGCAACCGCCTGCGCGCAGGCATCCGGGTCGAGCCCGCCGATGCCTGCCCCGTGGACGACCGTGGCGACGGTGTTCACCGCCGGCTTCCGGCAGGCGCGCGCTACCTCCGCCGAGAGGTTGCGCACGGCGTGGACGTCGAAGTCGTCCGCTTTGCCCAGCCCCGCCACGAGCACGCGCGGCGCCGGAATCTTCCCGAAGGTGTGGATCGTCGTCCGTTCCCCCGCCTTCCCCCGGATGTCGCCCAGTTCGATGAGTTTGCTGATCGCCCCATCGAGCGCGCGGTCGACGGCGCCCGTGGCCCCGCCCGGGCTTGTCACGCCCTCGAATAGATTGACGACGACGACATCCGCCTCCGCCTTGCTGATGTCACCCTGGACGACTGAAATCTCCATCGTTGGCCCTCTTCCGGAAGTTTGGTAGCGTGCGCCACCGGAGAGTGTAGCCGTCCCCCCTGAGGCGGCAAGCCGCGCCCCATCGCCATGGCCATCAGCATGGACCTCTCGCGAGCCAACGCCCTCCGCTTCTGGCACTTCACCCGGCGTACCGGCATCCAGGAAGCGGTCGTGGTGGTGATCGCCTTCCTGGTCTACTTCTTCATCCGTGGCGCCGTCGTCGACCGCGCCGGCGAAGCCCTCTCCAACGGCCTCGACCTCATCGAGCTCGAACGCGCCCTCGGCTTCTACTGGGAGTTCGAGTGGCAGTCCTGGATCATCGACGAGTACTGGGCGGTCCGCGCGATGAACTGGGTCTACTTCTGGGGCCACATGCCCCTGGTGATCGTGCTCGCCGTCTTCCTCTGGGTCTGGCACCGCTCAACCTACGGCCTCATGCGCACGGCCTTCCTCGCCTCGGGCGCGATCGGCGTCGTCATCTACGCGCTCTACCCGGTGGCTCCACCCCGCCTGGTCCCCTTCGCCGGCTACATCGACACGATGGCCGTCCTCGACCGCGTCGGCTACCAGGCGCAGGAGGCCCAGGCCTTCGTGAATCCCTACGCGGCCGTGCCCAGCCTCCACTTCGGCTGGTCGATGCTCCTCGGCGGCGCCTTCGCCTGGGTTGGACGCCACCACGCCTGGATCGTCTTCGGAGGGGTGATGTGGCCCGTCCTCATGTTCTTCTCCATCGTCGTGACGGCGAACCACTTCATCATCGATGCCGTCTACGGGGCGATCGTCTCGCTGGCGGGACTCGCCATCGCCGAGGCCATGCGGCGCGCCCAGCCCGGGGCGTTACGCCTCCTGAGGGCCGCCATCGCCCGCTTCCTGCCCGCGCTCGCTCCCGGCTAGCCCTGCTCCACGGGCACGCCCCGCCTCGCGACCACGCGCGCCACGCGCCGGCCGTCCATCGCCGTCACCTGGAACTCGAAGCCCGCTTCCTCGAACCGCTCGCCCACGGCCGGAATCCGCCCCAGCCGCTCCATCACGAAGCCGCTGACCGTGTCGAAGTCCTCGCCTGTGCCTTCAAGCTCGATCGCCGCCACGTCCTCCAGGTCCGAGACGAGGGCGAGGCCGTCCAGCAGCAGGTTCCCGTTCGGCAGCGAGCGCACGCGCTCGCCGGCCTGCTGGCGGGTTCCCGCGTGCCACTGCCCGAGCAACCGCGCGAGCACGTCGTCACCGCTCAGGATGCCGCTCGTGCCGCCGTGCTCATCGATGAGCACGACCAGATTCGCGCCCTGCGCACGCATCTCCGTGACCGCCACCTCGAGGCTTACCGACTCGGGGATCGCGACCACCGGACCGATAACGGAGCGCCAGTCCTCCCCGCCTTCCCGCACGACCCGCATCAAGTCCTTCGTATCGAGCAGCCCGATGACATGGTCGAGGTCGCCCTCGTAGACCGGGTAGCGCCGGTGCGGGTGCTCCCCCGTGATCGCCAGCACCTCGTCCATCGAGGAATCGGCGTCGATGGCGGCGACGTCCCGGCGCGGCGCCATGATCTGGTCCGCCTGGATCTCGCCGAACTCGAGGCCACGGCTCGCCAGCAACACCTCTGCTGTCGAGAGCAGCCCCGCCCGTGCGCTCGCCTCCATCACCAGCTCGAGCTCTTCCGGCGCAAGCGTCGACTGCCGCTCCCGCACGGGCCGCACGCCCGCCAGCCGCGCAACGCCCACGCCCATCCCGTTCAGGAGCCAGATGAATGGCCGCAGGATGCGCGTGAACACTTCGATCGGAGCCGCCACCAGGAGCGCCGTGCGCTCGGCTCGGGCCAGGGCAATGTGCTTCGGCGCCAACTCCCCGAACACGATCAGCACGGCCGTGATGAAGATGAACGCCACCGTCACCGCGATCGTGTGGGCGGCGGCCGTCCCCAACGCGTCCCCGAGCAGGTCCTCGAGCCCGGGTTCGATCAGGCTCGCAAGCGCTGGCTCACCCACCCAGCCGAGCCCGAGGCTCGACATGGTGACCCCCAGCTGCGTTGTCGCGATGCACATATCGAGCCGCTTCAGCGAGCCCAACAAGAGGCGCGCGCGTGCATGGCCGCGCCCCGCGAGCTGCTCGATCTGCGTGCGTCGCACGGCGACGTACGCGAACTCGGTCGCGACAAAGAGGCCGTTCGCAGCTATGAGCGCGACAACGGCCAGCAGGCCGATGATGATCGTGACATCCGACACGGAGGACTCCTTCGGTCTTCCATGGTACGGCCAGTGCTGTTGGGCGCAGCCGCGCCGCTAGTGGAACATGGCCCGGTAGGCGCTGCTCCCCACGAATCGCGTCAGCAGCGCCCGCGCCTCATCCGGCAGGCCGGCCGCCTCGATCTCGACCGGCGCCACGTACCGCAGCGAGGTTCCCGCGGGCGGATCGAGCTCCTCAAGCTCGAGGTCCGGGTCGCAGTAGTAGATGTGGTGGCTGGCCTCTCCATCGCGAAACAGGTGCAACTCTTCCAGCAGCTCCCCCGTTGTCTCTTCGAACACCCGGAGCGCCCCTGCGTCGGCGCTCTCGCCCTCGCGCAGGATCGCCGAGGGCGGACCTTCCCCTCCCACGAGCACGCTTCCCCAGCGGTCGAGCGCCAGCACGGTCACCCGCGACCTGCCCGAGCCCGGCTGCGTCTCGCTCACGCTGCTGCCTCCC
>VXRS01000085.1:0-4065 GCA_009838385.1 Dehalococcoidia bacterium
CACCCCAACTTCGCGGATATCGGCCTCCAGCTGAGCCGCTCCGCCCGCGCCCTCAAGGTCTGGATGTCCGTCCAGACCTTCGGCCTGGACGCCTTCCGCCGTGCCGTCGAGAGCGGCATGGACCTCGCCGCTCGCGCCCACGAGTACGCCGGCGCCAGTCCGGTCCTCGAACCCCTCAGCACCCCCGCCCTCGGGATCGTGTGCTTCCGCGTCAATCCCGGCGGCGACCTCCTCGATGAGGCAGCCCTGGAGGGCGTCAACCGGACCGTGCTCGCCCAGATGTTCTGGGACGATCCCGCCTTCATGTCCTCCACGATGCTGCACGGCACGTTCGCGCTCAGGATGTGCATCATCAACCACACCACCACCTGGGACGACGTGCGCGAGACCCTTGAAGCGGTCGAACGCTTCGGGCGAAAGGCGCTCTCGGAGAGGGGCGCCCCTTCGGGTTAGGCCTACCTGATTACCGTGCGCCGCATGGTGTGACACTCCCCACGGTTGGCGGAGTGACCCTCTGACTCGCCCTACAATGCCCCCGTGTTCGAAGCCGTCCTCGTGGCGAATCGGGGCGAGATCGCCGTGCGCATCATCCGCACCCTGCGAACGCTGGGCGTGCGCGCCGTGCTCGCCGCCTCCGTGCCCGACCGCCGCAGCCTCGCCGCCCGCCTCGCCGACGAGGTGGTGCTGCTGGAAGGACACACCGCCGCCGACACCTACCTCGATGTCGACGCCGTCATCGCTGCCGCGAAGGCAACCGGCTGCGAGGCCGTCCACCCCGGCTACGGGCTCCTCAGCGAGCGCCCCGACTTCGCTCGCGCCTGCGCCGATGCCGGGCTCGTCTTTGTCGGCCCCTCCCCCGAGACCCTGACCCTTCTCGGCGACAAGGTCGCCGCCCGCGACCTCGCCGTCGCCAACGACGTGCCTGTCGCCCCCGGCGCCGAGGGCGCGACCGACACCGAGCTCGCCGAGGCCGCCCGCCAGGTCGGCTTTCCGCTCATGCTCAAGGCGCGCGGCGGCGGCGGTGGCCTCGGGATGCGTGTCGTCGCGGAACCGGACGACCTCGCCCCCGCCATCGAAGCCGCCCGCCGCCAGACCTCCGCCGCCTTCGGCGACGACCGCCTCTTCGTCGAGCGCTACGTCGAGAACGCCCACCACGTAGAGGTCCAGGTCCTCGCCGACGCCCAGGGCTACGCCGTTCACCTTGGCGAGCGGGACTGCTCCGTCCAGCGCCGCCACCAGAAGCTCGTCGAAGAGACACCCAGCCCGGTCGTCGATGACACGCTGCGCGCCGAGCTTACCGGCGCCGCCCTGAGGCTCATGCGCGCCGCCGGCTACGCAAATGCCGGCACCGTCGAGTTCCTCGTCGGCGAACCCGAGGAGGGGCGCCGGCCCTTCTACTTCCTTGAGGTGAATCCCCGCCTCCAGGTCGAGCACCCCGTCACCGAGGCCGTCACCGGCCTCGACCTCGTCGCCCTCCAGCTTGCCGTCGCCGCCGGCGAGCCCCTCCCCTTCGTCCAGGACGACGTGCGCTTCGACGGCCATGCGATCGAGTTCCGCCTCAATGCCGAGGATCCCTGGGAGGGCTTCCTCCCCGCAGCTGGCCGCCTCACCACCCTCTCTGCCCCCGGCGCTCGTCTCGATACCGGCTACGAGTCCGGCGACGCCGTCCCCAGCGAGTACGACTCGCTTGTCGCCAAACTCGTCGTGCAGGGACCCCGCCGCCGCGAGACCCTCCGGCTCGCCTCGGGCGTGCTGGAGAGCGCCACCCTCGAAGGCCTCCGGACGAATCTCCCCCTCCACAGGGCTGTCGTGGCCGATCCCGCCTTCGCCGCCGGCGAGGCCAGCGTGCAGTGGCTCGAACGTGAACTCCCGGCCCTGCTCACAGCAGCCCGCCCTCACCCCGCCGCACTCGTGGCGGCGGCCCGCCTTCTCGCCGGAGACGAGGAGCCGGGCTTCGCCGGATCCTCCTGGCTCGCGCCCGGCGCCCGCACCCTCTGGCTCGACGACGGCGCCGGACCCCGCGCCGTTTCTGTTTCCGGCGACGGAGCCACCGTCGACGGCGAACCCGTAGACGCTGCGGATCTGGGCACGGCCACAGCGACTCTCGATCACGACGGCGCTATCGCCGTCGAGGCTCCCACCGGTGCCTTCCGCCTGCGCCTCGTGGCGCCCCCCGGCAGCGCCGCCACCGCCCGAGCCGGCGAAGGCCCTGCCGGTGAGATTCGCGCCCCCCTCGCGGGACGCGTCGCCGCCCTGAACGTGCGCGAGGGAGACGCAGTCGGCGACGGCGACGTCGTCGCCGTCCTCGACGCCATGAAGATGGAGCACGCCATCACCGCGCCCGGTGCGGGCACCGTCCGCGCCGTCCACGTCACCCCCGACGAAGTCGTCGAGGCCGGGGCGCTGTTGGTCGAGCTGGAGTGAAGGCCGCTAGTGGCTGGCAGCGGGCTCCGTGGCGCTCGCCGCCGTCAGCCACGTGACCGATGGCTCCTTGCGCAGCCCCGATCGCTTTCGCATCCCCTCGCGGGGGTACCCCACCGCGATCAGGCCCACGATCTTGGAGCCCTCCTCCAGATGGAGCCGCTCCGCGGCCGTGGCGGCCATTGCCATCGGGCCGGTTAGCCACATCGTGCCGATCCCCTCGGCGTGGGCGGCCAGCATGAAGTTCTGCGCGACGCAGCAGCACGCCGCGTAGTCCTCCATCTCCACCAACGGATCTTCGGCAATGCTGGGGGGCGCCTGGCTGATGACCACGCCGAAGGGCGGTAGCTGATTCATGTGCTCGCTCTCGTCATGGTCGGGGGGCAAGACACCCTTCTCGACCATCTCCGCAAGCACCGCCTGGAACAGCTCGCGCAGCGCCGCGCGGTCCAGCACGTGGAACCGCCAGGGCTCCGTCAGCCGATGATTCGGCGCCCACACCGAGAGCTGGATCAGCTCATCCAGAAGTGCCTGAGAAACGGGCTGTTCGTCGAAGAGCAGGACCGACCGCCGTTCGCGGATCGCTTCCCGTACGTCCACAACCTACCTCCATGTGCCTGCCCTCCCAGCACGGTCCTGCAAGGATACACATGGTTCTATCGAGAGGCCTGCCTATCTCCCGTTACTGGCTCCCTCGGATGGAGTAGCCCGCCCCCTAGTCGCTGCTGAAGGGCAGATCCGCCTCCACGCGGCGACCCTGGCTCTGGTGCACCCGCGCGATTGCTTCCGGCTCCGACTCGTGCACCGTGGTGGTCTTCTGGCCGCGCGTCATCGCGATCGTGCCCGTCCGCGAAAGCTCGCGGATGCCGTACGGCTCGCACATCTTGATGAGCCCGTTGATCTTGTCCTCGTCGCCGACCACCTGGAGCATCAGGGAGTTCGTGGCCATGTCGACCACGTCCGCGCGGAACACGTTCGCGATGTCCAGTAGCTCGTGGCGGTTCACGTTGTTGCAGCGCACTTTCAGCAGCGCCAGCTCGCGCGTGATCGCGTCTTCGTGCGTCAGGTCGCTCACCTTCACCACGTCGATGAGCTTGTAGAGCTGCTTCTCCACCTGCTCCACCGGCGCGCTCGCTCCGTCGACGATGATCGTCATACGGCTGAGCCCCTCGAACTCAGTCGGCCCAACCGCAAGCGACTCAATGTTGAAGCCGCGTCGCCGGAACAGCCCCGCGACCCGCTGCAGGACGCCCGGCTTGTCCTCGACGATGGCGACGACGGTGTGCTGGCCCGGCTTCGTTCCGTTCGTGGTCGTCATCGCACGAGCTCCTTCTCCGGCATCTCGATCGTCTCCGAGAGGGCGGCGCCCGCCGGAACCATCGGCCACACGTTCTCGTCCTGGTCCACGTGGAAGTCGAGCAGGATCGGTCCGTCGTAGTTCCGTGCCTCCTGGACCGCGGGAAGCACCTCCGACTTCGACTCGATCCGCAGCGCGCGGATGCCGTACGCCTCCGCCAGCTTGCAGAAGTCCGGCTGCGTCACCGCCACCGAGACGAAGTTCTCGTCGTAGAACAGCTCCTGCCACTGGCGAACCATGCCCAGGTAGCCGTTGTTCATGATCGCGATCTTCACCGGCAGCCGTTC
>VXRS01000085.1:4165-5380 GCA_009838385.1 Dehalococcoidia bacterium
ATGAGCCGCCGCGTCTCCCGGATCTCCAGGCTCGGGTGCTCCTCCTCCACCTTGTCGATCCAGCCCAGCCACTGGGAGCGGTCGTGCTCATCGAGGCGCTCCGTCAGCTCCGGCAGGACGCGCTTCACATGTCCCACCACCGGGATCGCCGTCGGCAGGTTCTTCCCGATCTCTGCCGGGTCGATGTCGATGTGGACGATCGTCGCGTCGGGGTTGAAGTCGTTGAACCGCCCCATCGCGCGGTCGTCGAACCGCATCCCGATCCCGATCACGACGTCTGCCTCGTCCGCCGCCATGTTCGCGTGGTACATGCCGTGCATGCCGAGGAAGCCGTAGCTCAACGGGTGCGTCTCGGGGAATCCTCCGATCCCGAGGAACGTCGTGATCACCGGGATCTGCGCTTTCTCCGCCAGCTCCACCAGCTCGTTCGAGGAGTCGCCCCAGATGATCCCGTGCCCCGAGATGATGATCGGGCGCTTGGCCTTGTTGATGGCGTCCGCCGCCCGCCGGATCATCCCCGCGTGCCCCTTGGTCGTCGGGCGGTAGCCGCGCAGGTTGATCTCCTCCGGCCACTCGAACTCCGCTTCCTCCTGGAACACGTCCTTGGGAATGTCGACGTGGACCGGGCCGGGGCGGCCCGAGCGCGCGATGTGGAACGCCTCGCGGACCGTCATCGCGATGTTCTCGGCCCGCATCACGAGGTAGTTGTGCTTCGTGATCGGCTGCGTGATGCCGGTGATGTCGGCTTCCTGGAAGCCGTCCTTGCCCAGCAGCGTGCGCGCCACGTTCCCCGTGATCGCCACCATCGGCGTCGAGTCCAGGAATGAGGTCGCGATGCCCGTCACCAGGTTCGTCGCGCCGGGACCGCTCGTCGCCAGGCAGACGCCCACCTCGCCCGAGGCTCGTGCGTAGCCGTCGGCCATGTGTGCGGCGCCCTGCTCGTGCCGGACGAGCACGTGCCGGAGCGCGGGGAACTGGGGCAGCGTGTCGTAGAGCGGCAGCACCACCCCGCCCGGGTAGCCGAATATCGTCGATACGCCCTCCCGCTGGAGACACTCCAGCAGGATCTGGGATCCCGTCATCCGAACCATGGTTGAGTCCTTCCAAAGGCTCTGATTTGCCGGCCTGTGCCCTGGTGGGGGCTGACCGGTGCCTGCCACGCCATTCGGTCGTGGCGGCCAGGGGTCCGACGGTGGCGTCTCGCCCCGGGCGTTT
>VXRS01000023.1 GCA_009838385.1 Dehalococcoidia bacterium
AGGTTCCGCGCGGTCGAACTGCTGGTGAAGGTGATGGCGTCGGCCTCGCGGACCGCCTCAAGCTGCTCGGGGGAGAGGGGCGCGGGGTGGTTCTCGTAGGCGGTAACGGCCCAAACCGACAGGCCTCGCGCCTCCAGGGCGAGGCACAGGTCGGGGGGCGAGAGGTTGGACTGGAAGACGGTGATGGTCGCGCCCGGCTCGGCGGGAAGCTCGGCGAGGGCGGTCGACCACGACTGCTCGGGAACGAAGTCCGCGCGCAGGCCGTAGCCGGCGAGCGCGGCGGCGGTCGCCTCGCCGACGGCGGCGAGCCGGCGTCCGGCGAGGGCGCGCGAGTCGAGGCCGGACGCGGCGAGCGTCTCCATGGCGGCGTGGACGCCGTTCGCGCTGCTGAAGGCCCACCAGCCGGCAGGAGCGGCCACGGCCTCGCAGAGCTCGGGCGCGCTGGCCCGCGACACCAGCTCGATGGCGGGCGCCTCGGTCACGATGGCGCCTTCGGCTTCCAGAAGCGCCACTAGCTCGCTGGCCTGCGCGCGGGAGCGCGTCACGGCGACGCGGCGCCCGGCGAGGGGGCCAGGGTCGAACCAGGCGAGCTCGCCCGCAAGGCCGGCGACCGGCCCCACAACGGTCACGAGGGGCGCCGTCAGCCCCTCCTCGGCGACGCGGTCGGCGATGTCGGCCAGCGTGCCCGTCACGACGCGCTGGTCGGGCCGCGTTCCCCACTGGACCGAGGCGGCAGGCGTGTCCGGGGCGCGGCCCTCGGCGATGAGACGCTCGGCGCACTCGGCGAGGGTCCCCGCGCCCATGAGGAGCACGAGCGTGTCCACCTCGGCGGCGGCGCGCCAGCTCGTGACGCCGTCATTCATGCTGCGGGCGTTGATAACCATGAAGGCGCTGGAGAGGCCGCGGTGGGTGACGGGGATGCCAGCGTAAGCAAAGGCGCCGATGGCGGAGGTCACGCCTGGGACGACGGTGCAGTGGACCCCCGCCTCCTTGCAGGCGCGCAGCTCCTCAGAGCCGCGGCCGAGGACGAAGGGGTCACCGCCCTTGAGTCGGACGACGTGCTTTCCCTCCTTCGCGCGGGCGAGCATGAGCGCCTCGATCTCCTTCTGAATCGCGATGTGCGCTCCCGCACGCTTTCCTACGGCGCGCAGCTCGGCCCCGGCGCGCGCCTCGCGCAGGAGTGCGTGGGGCGCGAGGGCGTCGTAGAGGACGACGTCGGCGGTGCGCAGGGCCTCAAGGCCTGCGACGGTGATGAGGCCGGGGTCGCCGGGTCCGGCCCCGACGAGGGTGACGTGACCGGTGGCCGGTGGTCGGTGGTCGGTGGTCGGTGGCTCGTCCGTCGCAGGCACTCCGTTGGAACTCCGGCCTCTATTATGGGCGCGCCGAAGTCACCGGGGCTCGCGGGGAGCCACCGGCAACGCCGACCAGCAGCCAATGGCCAATAGCCAGCAGCCTTCGCAGCACTTCTTCGAGTCCCAGCGCCTGCGACTCTCCTACTGGGCGTGGGGCGACGAGGACGCCCAGCCGCTCATCCTCGTGCACGGTGGGCGCGACCACGCCCGAAGCTGGGACGGGATCGCGGAGGCGTTCGCCGCTGACCACTACGTCGTGGCGCCCGACCTGCGCGGCCACGGCGACTCCGACTGGTCGCCGGGGAGCGAGTACACGACCGCGCAGTACGCCGTCGACCTGCTCACGCTGGTCGAGCGGTTCGACCAGCCCGTGCAGGTGGTCTGCCACTCGTTCGGGGGGCAGGTGACGTTCCTCGCGGCGGGGGCGTACCCGGATCGCTTCGCCTCGATCGTCGCGATCGAGGGGCGGGTGCCGGGGCTGTTCGAGGAGCCGGAGCCGATGAACCCGGAGCGCTTCCGCACGTACGTCGAGCAGCGCCGGTCGCTGGAGACGCGCCAGGTGCGGCGCTACCCCAACCTGGCGAGCGCCGTCCAGCGGGTGCGGGAGATGAACCCGCGCCTCTCACCCGAGCAGGCGCGGCACATCGCCGTCCACGCCGTGCGCGAGGATGGGAACGAGCTCATCTGGAAGTTCGACAACTGGTCGCGTCCGGGGGTGCGCCGCGACGAGTACACGCTGGAGGAGATGCGCGGCTTCATCGAGGCGATCGCGTGCCCGGTGCTCTTCCTGATGGGGAGCGAGGCGGGATTGATGCGGGGGATGGAGCGCTGGGTGGAGGGGCTCTCGGGCGTGCGTCCGGTGACGGTCGAGGGCGCGGGCCACTGGGTCCACCACGACCAGCCGGAGCGGCTCATCGCGCTGGCGCGGGAGCACTTCGGGGCGGGGTAGCGCTCGTCCGCGATGTGTCCTCAGGCCCACTTTCGCCAGGCGATGGTGACGGCTGAGAACCCGAGCGGCGGCAGCGTCAGGAACAGGAACAGGAACCCGTACCCCAGCAAGGCTCCGAACCACCCCAACACCGGCTCCCCTTCGAAAGGGGTCGGTGTCGTGAGCCACCTCCACAGCAGGAAGGCAGGGAAGACGGTCAGGGAGAACGCAAGCGCCCACCAGCGACCGATGAGGTACCCGAGGACCGGTGGGACGACCACCCAGGCGATGAACAGCGGAACGATGATCATGGGCGCACCCCTGCACGCTCTAGTCGAACTCGGCCTTTAGCTCCTTGAGGGAGGCGTATGTCTCAATGTTCTTCCCGTCCCGCGCCTCGCGCAGGGCCTCCAGCGTCTCCTTGTTGGGAATCCTTGCTGCCCCCATCTGAGCACATGCCTTGCATCTCTTCAGGCCTGACATGTCAGCCACCGTAGCAAGGGAGGGACGCAGGGGCCATGCGGGGAGTGCTGACCACTAGCCACCAGGCACCGCTCCCCCGTACGCTCCCGCGACAGGCGGAGGGCCGTGTGAGCGACGCGGATCGCGGGACGGACGACAGCGAGGCGGTGTTCGCCATGCTCGAAGAGCTGGGCGTCACGAACGCCCGCGCGCTCGGGCTCGACCATCCGGGCGTCGTTGCGCTGCTCGACGCCAACCAGCAGCTCGAAGCGGGGCAGCCGGGGCTGGCGATGCACACGCTGGAGGTGGAGCTCGGAGAGCCGGATTCGCCGCAGCCGATGGAGATCGGGGCGGCGGCGTTCGTCCTGCGCGGCAAGGCGCACGAGGCCCAGGACCGTGCCTACCACGCCCGCATCGACTACGAGTACGCCCTCAAGATGCGCCCCAACATCCCCTTCGCGAGCGAGGCGATCCGGCGCATCGACCGGCGCGGGTAGGCGGCCCGCCCCCCGCGTGCCCTAGAATCGCGCGACCAGCGACGGGAGGCGGCAGCCATGGTGCGAGCCGAGATCATCGAGCGCAGCAAGAAGCTGCAGGAGACGGCGCCCGCCATCGAGCGCCTGACCGGGATGACGGAAGCGCTCCTGCAGGCGGCCGACGAGGCGCAGGAGATCCGCCACATCCCCGCCTGGGCCTCGAACGAGATCGCCGATCAGGGGCTCTACCGCTTCGCCCTGCCCGAAGAGCTGGGCGGCGAGGATCTGCCCGCGCGCGACCAGATCGAGATCGTCGAGGCGGCTTCGGCCATCGACGGGTCGGTCGGCTGGTGCGTGCACATCAATTCGGAGATCAACAGCCTCGTGCTGCGCCGGATGAGCATGGAGCTCGTGCACGACTACTACGACGACTGGCGCGTCCTCACGTGCGGCGGCGTGGGGCCGGGGCTCCAGCACGCACGCGCCCGTCCGGAGGACGGCGGCTGGCGGCTCTGGTGCCAGGGCTCCTTCGGGAGCGGCTGCCACAACGCCACCTGGACGCTCGTGCACACGGGCTCCGTAGGCGTACCGCGCGAGGGGGGCGGCTCCTCGGAGAAGGCGTTCCTGATTCCGCGCGGGGACTTCGAGGTCGTCGATACGTGGGACACGGCCGGGTTGCGCGGCACGGGCAGCCACGACGTGAAGGTCGACGGCGCCTTCATCCCGGACAAGGCGACCCTGCCGATGGACCTCTTCAGCAACTGCGACACGTTCGCGAGCCCCACCCTGCGGAACCCGATGCAGGCGCACTACAACAAGGGCGCCGTCGCCCTCGGCATCGCTCGCGGGGCGATCAACGACCTGGTCGAGCTGGCGATGGAGAAGACTCCCTGGATGTCGGGGACACCGCTGAAGGACATGCCGGAGCTGCAATACCGCCTGGGCGAGGCGGAGGCGACGCAGCGGGCGGCCAAGGCGTTCATGATCGACGCGCAGGAGGAGACGGAGCGACACCTCGGTCCGCTGCCGAAGGACGGTGGCCGCTCAGGTCCCGACTGGGAAGTGACCCAGCGCTCGTACCTCTCCTGCGTGCACGCGGCGCAGGCCTCGCGGCACATCGTCGACACGATCCACAACACGGCCGGCACGACAGCGAGCCGGATGGATTCGCCGCTCGAGCGGCGCCTGCGCGATTCGCACCAGGCGGCCGCGCATGCGGCCATCTCGTGGAGGCACTACCGCAACCTGGGCAGCACCTACCTGGGCAACGAGATGCCCGGCCTGTCCTCGGCGCGGGCGTAGGGGGAGCCGGGCTCAGGAGTCCTTCGGGGGCTTCTGACGGAAGAACTTCCCGACGGTCCCGGCCAGGAACGGGCGCAGCGGCCCGGGCAGGACTCTCCAGGCGATCGCCTCGCCGGCGACGCTGCCGACCTGACGGAGCTCGTCTTCGTGCTCGCGCACGTACTTCGCCGCCTGCTCGGCGGCGGGGCGGGCGGCCTCGATGGCGTCATGGGCGATGCGTTCGGCCTCGGGGCGGGCGGCCTCGACGGCGTCATGGGCGATCTTCGCGGCGCGGCGGGCGTGGAGCTCGACCTCGGGCTGGGCCTCAAGCGCGGCGTCATGCGCCTTGCGCACGAGCTTCCCGAGGGATCGCCCGATCTGGGCGGCGGCGTCCTCGCCGGCGGGTGGGCGCTGTCGCTCGGGCATAGCCTTATATGTGCCTGGTGAACCACTCCCCGATCTTGAACAGCCAGCGGAGGCGAGAAGGGTTTTCGCGCTCGTACCGCTTGCGTGCTTCCTTCAGGTCACCGCGTGGGCCGAGATCGGGGACCCCATCCGGGGGTCGATGCGGGTTGATGGCTTTCTGGAGCCGCTGGCTGGCCCTCTTAGCCATCTGATCTTGCTGCAAGCCAGGGCCGCCGAAGAGCGCCATGCGTGTCCCTCCTGATCGGGAATACGGCTGGACTTCGCCTGGGCTGAAGATACACCGCAGCGAGTCGTCGATGTTGGTCGGGCTCTGTGCTAGTCCCCACCGCCGCGGATGAGGCGGACGACTCGTCGTAGCAAGGCGAAGCGGGGCCCACGAGGGCGCTCGGCAAGCTCCCGGCGACGCTCGGCGCGCTC
>VXRS01000078.1:0-2413 GCA_009838385.1 Dehalococcoidia bacterium
CCCCCAGAACCTTGCCCGTCTCTTTACCCGCATCGCGGCGGCATTGTGCCGTGTTCGGGGCCGTTCGTCACCCATCGTCGCTCTCCCGCGATCACGCTGCCATCCGGTAGGCTACGTCCTGGAACCCCGAGGGAGGCATTCGCATGACTACGATTGAGGAACGCAGCACCCCCAAGGCCGGCTACAAGGTCGTCGGCAGCCGTCCCATCCGCCACGACGGCGTCGACAAGGTGACCGGACGCGCCCAGTACGGCGCCGACATCAACCTGCCCGGCACGCTGCACGGCAAGATCCTGCGCAGCCCCCACGGCCACGCCCGCATCGTCTCCATCGACACGAGCAAGGCCGAGGCCCTCCCCGACGTGAAGGCCGTCGTCACCGGCGCCGATGTTCCCATCGTGCAGGACATGATGATCGACTTCGGCGAGACCATGGGGAACGCCCGCCTCCTCGCCGAGAACTGTCTCGCCCAGGAGAAGACGCTCTACAAGGGCCACGCCGTTGCCGCTGTCGCCGCCTCCAACCCGCACGTGGCCGAGGAAGCCCTGGACCTCATCGAGGTCGTCTACGAACCCCTCCCCGTCATCCTCAACGCCCTCGATGCCATGCGTGACGACGCCCCCCTGCTCCACGACGCCATGACCACTCGCTCCATCGCCGAGCGTTTCACCCGCGGCGACGACACGGGCGTCCACAGCAACGTCGCCAGCCACCTCCAGTTCAAGCGCGGGGACCTCGACGAGGGCTTCGCGAAGGCCGACGTCATCGTCGAGCGCGAGTTCACCACCAGCACCGTCCACCAGGGCTACATCGAGCCCCACACCTCCACAGCCCGCTGGGACCCCGATGGCCACGTCACCATCTGGACGAGCACGCAGGGCGCCTTCGGCATCCGCGGCCAGGCCGCCGCCATCCTCGGCGTCCCCGAGGGCAAGGTCACCGTCATTCCCATGGAGATCGGCGGCGGCTTCGGCGCCAAGACCTACGTCCACGTCGACCCCGTGGCCGCCCTCCTCTCGAAGAAGAGCGGCGCACCGGTGAAGGTCACCATGAGCCGCACCGAGGTCTTCGAGGCGTCCGGCCCCACGTCCGCCACCACCATCCGCGCCAAAATCGGCACGACCAGCGAGGGCGACATCACCGCCGCCGAGCTCTGGATGGCGTACGAGGCCGGCGCCTTCCCCGGCTCCCCCGTCGGCGCCGGCGCCTCCACCGCCCTCGCCCCCTACGACATCGAGCACCTCGTCGTCGATGGCTACGATGTCGTCGTCAACAAGCCCAAGGTCGGCGCCTACCGCGCCCCCGGCTCCCCGCAGGCCGCCTTCGCCGTCGAGAGCGTCATCGACGAGCTCGCCGAGAAGATCGGCATGGAGCCCATGGACTTCCGCCTCAAGAACGCCACCAAGGAAGGCGACCGCATGCCCAACGGCATGCCCTTCCCCACCGTCGGCTGCGTCGAGGTTGAGAACGCCATCGTCAACCACCCCCACTTCTCCGCCCCCATCGAGGGTCCGAACCGCGGACGCGGCGTCGCCATGGGCTTCTGGTTCAACGGCGGCAACCAGTCCTCCGCCACCGTCACCGTTAACGCCGACGGCACCATCGCGCTCGTCACCGGATCCGTCGATATCGGCGGGATGCGCGCCGTGCTCGCCATGCAGGCCGCCGAGACGCTCGGCCTCTCCGTCGATGAGGTCCAGCCCACCGTCGGCGATACCGACTCCATCGGCTGGACGGGCGTGACCGGCGGCAGCCGCACCGCCTTCTCGACCGGCATCGCCACCATCACCGCCTCCGAGGACGTGAAGCGCCAGATGACCGAGCGCGCCGCCATCCTCCTCGAAGCCGAGGACCCCGACGCCGTCTCCTTCGAGGACGGGGTCTTCTCGGCGGGCGACAAGCAGATCACCTGGAAGGAAGTCGCTGGCAAGCAGCTCCGCACCGGCGGCCCCATCAGCGCCTCCGCCAGCTCCAACCCGACTCGCGTCGGCCCCGCCTTCGCCGGCAACATCGTCGACGTCGAGGTCGACCCCGAGACGGGCAAGGTCGATATCCTCCGCTTCACCGCCATCCAGGACGCCGGCACCGCCATCCACCCCAGCTACGTCGAGGGGCAGATGCAGGGCGGCGCCGTCCAGGGCATCGGCTGGGCGCTCAGCGAGGAGTACGTGTGGCAAGAGGACGGCGCCATGTCGAACGCCAGCTTCCTCGACTACCGCATGCCCACCAGCCTCGACCTCCCCATGATCGACACCGAGATCATCGAGGTGCCGAACCCCGGCCACCCCTACGGCATCCGCGGCGTGGGCGAGGTGCCCATCGTCCCGCCGATGGCCGCCATCGCCAACGCCATCCACGACGCCACCGGCGTGCGCATGACGCACCTGCCGATGTCGCCGGGCAACGTGCTCGA
>VXRS01000078.1:2513-5326 GCA_009838385.1 Dehalococcoidia bacterium
ACGCCACCGGCGTGCGCATGACGCACCTGCCGATGTCGCCGGGCAACGTGCTCGAGGCGCTGGGAGCGGTGCCGCCGGAGGACTAGCGAGGGGCTCGTGGCCACCGTCTTCATCCCCTCGCTGCTCGAGGGCCTTACCGGGGGCGCCCGCACCGTCGAGGTCTCCGGTCGCAACCTGCGCCAGGTGATCAACGCCCTCGACGAGCGCTACCCCGGCATGAAGGAGCGCCTCCTCGACGAGGACGGCGCCCTCATCCCCGAAATCATGGCCGCCATCGACGGCGAGACGAACCACCTCGGCCTCCTCCAGCCCGTCACCGAGACCACCGAGATCCAGTTCGTCCCCGCCATTGGCGGCGGCTGACGCGCTCACTGCATGACCAGCGCTGGGCTTCCAGTCCCTGGTGGAGGCACTAGCATCAGCACATGAGGCCTCGCCGCATGACTCGCCTTGCCGTTGGCGTCGGGTTCGTATCCCTTCTCATGGCGGCCCTCGTCGCCTGCGGCGGTGGCGACCCCGCCCCACCGGCGTCTCCGGCGGAGACCCAACCTGCGGCAACCTCCCCGACCGCGACCGCCGCAATCTCTCCGACCCCATCGGTCGCGGCCACCTCGACTGCCTCCGTTGCCGCAGCAACCATCTCAACGCCTATCAGGATCGTGGGCCCCGACAACTTCGTCGCGCAGGTTGGAGCCGCGCTCTCACTCCTTCAGGAGCGGGCTCCCGGGACGCTCCTCTGGGTCGAGGACAAGATTGAGACGATCTTCTCTGTGCCCTTCCCAACGGGGACAGCGCAGGACGTGATCGATGGTGTTGTGCGGGTCGCCGAGAACCAGGCGTTCGTCCCTGGATTCGCTCCTTCCGACCAGGTCATCTGGCTGGCCGCGGAACTCGTTTACGACGCGTGTCTCATCGACCTCTACCGCGCTGGATGGGACTACTCCAGCAACACTGCCACGGTCTCCTGCCTCGAGGAACAACTCGCCATCCTGGAGCTGACGGACAAGCGTGATCTGTTCGTCGACCATGTTCGGGGGTTGATCCGGGACGCTTCTGAGAGTGACGGCGACCCCACCGGCGTCCCGGCTGCGACGGCTACCGCCGGCGGGATCCGAGTCGAGGGGTCCAATGAGTTTGTGGAGCAGGTCGAGGCAGCGCTTCAACTCCTGTCGGAACGGGCGCCGGAAGCCCTCGTCAGGGTCGAGCAAGGGATCGCAGCCATTCGGTTGGTTTCTTCGGGATCCGGGATCAACGTGTATTCGAAGACCTACCTCGTAGAGGAAGAAATGGCCTTTGCTCCCGGTTACAGCCGGCGAGACCAGGTGATCTGGTTGGCGGGCTCCATTGTGCACGATGCCTGTCACAGCAATCTCTACATCCAGGGGGAAGACCATCATGGAACGGCCGCCGAGGTCACCTGCCTGGAAAGGCAGCTAGAGGCTCTGGAACTCATCGACGACGGGACCCACTTCAGCAACTACATCAAGGTGTTGATTGACACCGCGGACGGCCCCGGCAACTAGCAGTAGAACGATCGCGACGGTCACCGTTAGCGTTGGGTCTCACCCCCGCCCTTCTCATCCCTCGCTATCATTCGCCCGCTACAGGAGGGCCCCATGCCCGTCGGACCCAACGATATCGAGACCGCCCGCAAGCTCTTCGGGGATGAAGGGTGGGGGAGTGGCGACCTCTACGGCCCCGACCAGTGGTTCGCCGACGACGCCGTCATGCGTGACATCGTCAACTACGACGGCGCCATGCGCGGCAAGGACGAGATCCGCGCCTTCTGGGGCAGCTTCTGGCGCAACCGCAAGTACGGCATGGCCGTCCGTGTCCCCGCCGAGGAGATCTACGTCGCCGAGAACCACCGCGGCGTGGCCGTCATGTGGATGGCCTACTCCCAGATCGTCGACGAGAGCGACGAGAACTTCGGCAAGTGGCGCTGCTTCGAAGGCATGTCCCGCCTCGAGTTCAACGACGAGGGCAAGGTCACCCTCGAGGTCGACTACCACCACGGCGTCCAGGGCATGTGCGATAGCTGGGTCGAGCACTGGAACGCCCGTCGCGCCATGAAGTGGGAGGCTCTCGGCGCCATCACCGGCGCCTGAGAGTTGGTGGGGAGGATTTAGCCCACCCGCACACGGGAGCAATCCCGCCTCGTGTAGTCCTTCGGGTGGCTATGGGGGATCGAACCGTCCGGCATTCTGATCTCGTGCCAGGTTGCGATGTGCTGCCCACGTGGAGTGAGGATTTTGAGTATGAGCGATTCCCCCCCGGCGTACGCAGGGTTTCGGGCTGGAGCCGAGTAGGCGATGATGTCAGTCAGAACGCCTGCAGCGCGCTTTTCCTGCACGCCTTCGAGCGTGCAGATGCGCTCAAGGTCCGGGAGGGTTGTGATTTCCATGAAGAGTACTGCCGTCCCGATTGACACGCTTGCGCTTGAGGCTGTTGTCGACGTTGTGCGCCAGACGCTCCGTGGACCGCTTACTCCGGGATCGCTGGAAGACTTCCTTGCAAGTGTTGACTGGAGCAACCAGGAGCGCGCTTCACAGGCTATCAGGGAAATGCTTGGAGCGTTGGAACAGTGCGCGACGGAGTTCGCCGAATCTGACCTCGGCGAAGTGGACTACCGGGAGAGGCTCCTGAGCCTCCTCCCTGCAGGTGATCGGCTCCAGCCCATCCCAGGCGATTAGGCTCAACCCCGCACCCTCCTCCTCCCTCGGTATGATTCGCGCCGCACGACCAAGGAGGCGCACCTATGCCCGTCGGACCCAATGACATCGAGACCGGACGCAAGCTCTTCGAGGAGGGCG
>VXRS01000256.1:0-3664 GCA_009838385.1 Dehalococcoidia bacterium
ACCCCCCACCCCGCATACGCCCTCTCGTACGGTCTCGTGGGCGCGGAGACGCGAATACGAGACGAGGGGAAGGACGTGCTCTCGTGGCAGGGGGAGGAGTGGCTGCTGGAACGCCCGCTGCGCGCCGATGTGGCCATCCTGAAGGCGCACCGAGCGGACCGGCTGGGAAACCTCAGCTACCGGATGGCGGGGCGCAACTTCAATGCGGTCATGGCGACGGCCGCCGACCTCGTGGTCGTGGAGGTGGAGGAGATCGTGGAGACGGGCGAACTGGGCCCAAACGAGATCCATACGCCCGCGGTCTACGTGGACCGGATCGTGCGCTGCGACCCCGTGGAGGTGCGCTGGGATGGCCGCTGAGCACAAGCCGCGGCTGACGCGGGAGCTGGTCGCGATGCGGGTGGCGCAGGAGCTGGCGCCCGGGAGCACCGTGAACCTGGGCGTGGGAATGCCGACGCTCGTGGCCGCGTTCGCGCCGCCCGACGCGAACATCCTGCTGCAGTCGGAGAACGGCATCCTCGGCTACGGCGGCTTCAGCGAAGAGGCGTACGACCAGGACCTGGTGAACGCCGGCGGCCAGCCCATCACGCTCAATCCCGGGGCGAGCTTCTTCGACAGCGCCGCGTCGTTCGCGATGATCCGGGGCGGGCACATCGACACGGCGGTGCTGGGTGGCCTGCAGGTGTCGGAGCGGGGCGACCTGGCGAACTGGTCGGTGCCGGAACGGGGCGGAGGCAGCATCGGCGGGGCGATGGACCTGGCGGTGGGGGCGCGACGCTTGATCGTGGCGATGGAGCACACGACAAAGGACGGGAGGCCGCGCCTCCTGCGCGAGTGCACGTATCCGCTGACGGCACGCGGCTGCGTCGACCTGATCGTGACGGACCTGGCGGTGGTGGAGGTGGGGCTGGATGGGCTCACGCTGCGGGAGGTCGCGCCGGGGTGGGCCCCGGGGGAGGTGGTGACGCTCACGGACGCGCCGCTGACCGTGCCCAGGGGCGTGCCGGAGATGGAGCTTTAGGACGCCCGTTCCGACCCTGAATCGCCTTGCGGGGCTGGGTATAGTGCGGGGACACGCTGTGCGGGCCGGGAGATGAGCGATGGCTGACGAGCGGACGGCGCTACTGGCGCACCTGATGCGACGGGCGGGGGTGGGCGCCACCCAGGACGAGCTGGCGACGCTCGCCGGGCGGCCCTACGAGGAGGTCGTTGAGGACCTGCTCCACCCCGACCGCTTTCCGGAAGTGAGCGATGACGTTCTCTTCCGCTACTACCCGCAGATGACCTCGCCGGACACGACCACGGCCTCGGCGGGGCGCTGGGTGTACCGCATGGTGAACACGCAGCGCCCGCTCGAGGAGAAGATGGCGCTGTTCTGGCACCACGTCTTCGCGACGGCCTGGTTCAAGGGCGAGCACATGCTCTCGATGGCCGACCAGATCCAGACCTTCCGCGAGCACGGGCTGGGGAAGATGCGGGACCTGCTAGTCGCGCTCTCGCGGGACCCGGCCATGATCTACTGGCTCGACAACTGCGAGAACCACGCCGACAACCCGAACGAAAACTACGGCCGGGAGCTGCTGGAGCTGTTCTCGATGGGGATCGGGACGTACGACGAGACGGACGTGAAGATGGCGGGCCGGGCGTTCACGGGCTGGACGTTCGAGCAGCCCATCCCGCTCTACCCGCACGGGGGGTATCCGGCGCGGTTCGTCTACCGACCGGAGGACCACGACGAGAGCGAGAAGACGTTCCTGGGCGAGACGGGTCCGTTCAACGGCGAAGACGTGATTGACATCATCGTGCGCCAGGAGGCGACCGCTCGCTTCATCTCGCGGCACCTCTACAACTTCTTCGTGGCAGACGAGCCCCAGGTTGCGGCCTGGAGCGTGCAGGCGCCGAACGACCCGGACGCCATCGACCAACTGGCGTCGGTCTTCCTCGAGACGGAGGGAGACCTGCGCAAGGTGATGCGCACGCTGCTGAACGCGGAGTTCTTCAAGCAGGCGCGGTTCGCGAAGGTGAAGTCGCCGGCGGAGTTCGTCGCGGGCGTGCTCAAGTTCGCGGGGACGCTCGAGGACCCGACTCCGCTGATGGGAGCGCTGCAGGGGGCGATGGGGGCCATGGGCCAGAAGCTGATGGACCCGCCCAGCGTGGAGGGGTGGCACACCGGCAAGGAATGGATCGACGGGGGCACGCTCATGGAGCGGGTGAACTTCGCGGTCCAGCAGGTGGGCGATCCCGCTTCGCCGGGCACGCAGGCGGTGGCGGCGCGGCTCGCGAACGGCGGGTCAGATCCCGCCGAGACACTCGTCGACGGGTGCCTGGAGGCCGCGGGGCCGCTGGAGGCCAGCGACGAGACGCGCGAAGCGCTGCTCGCCGGCGCGGACCCGGGCGACCACGACGAGCGGGTCGCGCGGATGCTCACACTCGTCGTGGCGACACCCGAGTACCAGTTCGCTTAGGAGGCTGGAGATGGCACGCGGAAACGGCACGAGCGATCCGGTCCTGGTCATCGTCCAGCTGACCGGCGGGCTCGACTTCATGAACACCCTCATCCCCTACACGGAGGGGACGTACTACGACTCGCGCCCGCACGTGGGCATCCCGCAGGACCAGGTGCTGCCGCTCGCGGAGGACAGCCCTCTGGGCTTCCACCCTGCGGCTTCGCGGCTGAAGGGGCTGTTCGACGACGGGGACGTGGCGATCGTGCAGGGCATCGGCTATCCGAACTCGAGCCGCTCGCACTTCCGCGGGATGGACATCTGGCACACGTGCGAGCCGGACAGGATCTCGACGGAAGGCTGGATCGCGAAGCTCGTGCGCGAGCTGGATCCGCGCAGCGAGAACCCGCTGACGGCGGTCAGCTTCGGGCGGGGGTTGCCACGGGCCTGCGCGGCCCCGGGCGTGACCGTGACCTCGGTGGGCGACCTGGACGCCTACGGCCTGATGACGAGCATCGAGCAGGAGCAGGAGCGCGAGGCGAACCTCGACCTGTTCCGGCGGATGTACACGCCGGCGGTCGGCGCCGGACTCGTACGCGACTACCTCGGACAGACGGGCCGCGACGTGCTCGCGGGCGCGGACGTGCTGGCGGAGGTACCCGGCCAGTACTCGACGACGGTCGAGTGGGGCACGAACCCGATCGCCACCGCGCTGCGGGACGTGTCGCGGGTGCACACGGCCGGGCTCGGGACGCGCGTCTTCTACACGCAGCACGCGGGCTACGACTACCACTCGCACCAGCCCGGCAACCACGACCGGCTCCTGAACGAGCTGTGCGGGGCGCTCTCGGACTTCCTGACCGACCTGCGTAACCACGACGCCGCCGACAACGTGTCGGTGCTCGTGTTCACCGAGTTCGGACGACGCATCAAGGACAACGGGTCGGGAACGGACCACGGTTCGGGCGGCGGGGCCTACATCCTCGGCGAGCAGGTGCAGGGAGGGCTCTACGCCGAGTACCCGTCGGTGAAGCCGAAGGACTGGCTGAACGGGGAGGATCTGAAGCACACGATCGACTTCCGCGGCATCTACGGCACGATGCTGGAGCAGTGGATGGGCGTGGAAGCGGCGCCGATCGTGGGTGGCGACTTCGAGCAGGTCCGGCCGTTCACGACGGCGGCGGCCTGAGGGTAACGCCGTGCCGAAGGCGCATGCGCTG
>VXRS01000256.1:3764-5321 GCA_009838385.1 Dehalococcoidia bacterium
CCGGATGGGGAGGTGGTGCGGACGTGGGGCGAGCAGGGCTCGGGACCGGGACAGCTCGACCGGCCTTCCGGGCTCGCGTTCGACGGGGAGGGGCAACTGCTGGTGGCGGATACGGGGAACCACCGTATCCAGCGCTTCACCCCGGAGGGGCAGCACCTCGGCGGGTGGGGGAGTCACGGGTCGGAGCCGGGACAGTTCGACATGCCCTGGGGGCTGGCGGTGGACGAGGATGGCGACGTGTTCGTGGCCGACTGGCGCAACGATCGCGTCCAGAAGCTGACGGACGAGGGCGAGCCGCTGCTCGTCATCGGGAGCAGCGGCAGCGGCAGCGGGGAGTTCAACCGGCCTTCCGGGGTGGCGGTCGACGAGCACGGCGACATCTACGTGGCCGATCGCGGGAACAACCGCGTGCAGCTGTTCGCGCACACCGGGCGGTACGTGCAGCAGTTCCGGGGCGACGCGACGCTCTCGGCGATCGGGCGGCGCTACATCCTCGCGAACCAGAAGACGCTGCGCCTACGGGAGATGTCGAACCTGGAGGAGCAGCGGCTGCTGCGAGCGCCCTGCTCGGTGCGTGTCGATGGGCGAGGGCGCCTGTACGTGCCCGACCTCGGGTCGCACAGGGTGCAGGTCTACGAGAAGGAGGCGTACGTGCTCGAAGCGGACGAGATCATGCCTCCCCTCAGCGCGCCGACGCTGTTCACGACCTGACGCCGATGGCGGTGATGATCGGCTTCGCCGAACGCCGCCGCGAGCTGCTGGAGGCGGAGTTGCAGCGCATGGCGGCGGAGCTCCCGATGCTGGGGGTCGAGCGCTCGTACCTGACGGGCGACCTCGCAACGGGGGAGGTGGACGTGGGGAGCGCCCTGGACCTCGTGCTCGTGCGGGAAACAGACGAGCCATTCCGGCGACGTGCCGACTTCTTTCTGTCGCACCTGCAGCCGCGGGCGGCGACTCGCTTCTGGGTGTACACACCGGAGGAGTTCGAGGAGTTGGCGGAAGACGACCCGGTGCTGCGCCGAGCGCTGGCGGACAATGCCTGACTCGCCCCGCAGCAGCGCGCGGGAAGCGTCCCGCTGGCTCGCGCAGGCGCGCCATGACCTGTCGGACGGGCGGCTGGTGGCGGAGGCGGGGCGGCACGCGCTGGCCTGCTTCCTCGCGCAGCAGTGCGCGGAGAAGGCGGTCACGGCGTTCCTGTTGGGGCAGGGCGCGGAGGCGGTGTGGGGCGGAGCGCTGGCCGACCTCTGCGAGGATGCGGTGGCGTTCGACCCGACGTTCGAGGCGGTCCGGCCCATGGCCATCCTGCTGGACAAGCACGACCTCGTGGCACGCTACCCGACAACCATCCCCGGCGGCGTCCCGGCAGAGGCGTACGACGCGACGGACTCGTCCCGGGCGCTGGAGATTGCCGCGGAGGTTCTGGCGTTCGTGGAGGGGCGCGCCTGACCCCTCCCTAGCGGAGCTTGCGGAAGAAGGCGCGCACGTCTTCGGTGAAGACGTCAGGGACCTCGGAGGGGGCGAAGTGGCCCCCGCGAGGATGCTCCGTCCAGTGGATGA
>VXRS01000255.1:0-2028 GCA_009838385.1 Dehalococcoidia bacterium
GAGGCGCCTACGGAAGCCGCGACGGAGGCTGCCACTCCTGCACCCACGGAGGCGGCTACGGCAGCCCCCACCGAGGCCGCTACCCCCGAGCCCACGGAGGCTCCGACCGAGGCCCCGCCCGCTCCCGGCTACCCGCGCGACGTCGTCGATCTCTTCGGGCGCACCGTCACCATCCCCGACCTCCCGAAGGCTATCGTTGCGATCAGCCCCACCGCCACCGAGCTCGTGTACGCCGTTGGCGGCAAGGTCATCGGTCGCACCCGCACCGTGAACTACCCTCCCGAGGCCCTTGAGGCGACCGACCTTGGCAACGCCTATCAGCCCAACCCCGAGGCGATCCTCGCCCTGGAACCCGACCTTGTCGTGGCCGACTCCACCATCCACATCGCCCCCGACGTCCGCGAGACCCTGGAAGGGCTCGGGGTTCCCGTCATCTTCGCCGGAGCCGCCAGTGTCGATGAGGTCCTCACCGGTCTCACCCTGCTCGGCGAGGTCCTCGACAACCCCGACGGCGCTGCCGCGGCCGTCGCCGCCATCGAGGCTGCGCGCGACGCCGCCCGCGAGGCGCTCGCCGGCCAGGAACTCTCTGCCGTCATCCTCATCGGCGACCGCGACCGCAACCTCTACGCCGCCAAGGGCAGCAGCTACGGTGGCTCCATCCTCGATGCGCTGGGTATCGCCAATCCCGCCGACGTGCAGCCCGACTCCGGTCCCTTCCCGGGCTTCACTCGTGTCTCTCCGGAGGCCTTGCTGCAGTATGACCCCGTCTATATCTTCACGGTGACTCCGGCTCCGCCCCCGGCCCCGCGCCTCAGCGGCATGCTCGGCCTCTTCCCGGGCATGAGCGGGTTGCAGGCCATGGCGAACGGCCGCGTGATCGAGATCGACGTGTACCTCCTCGTGCAGGCGCCCGGACCGCGCGTCGTCGAAGCCTTTGCCACCCTCGTTGAGGCGGTCACCGGCAGCGAGTAGCCGGGAGTAACGCGATGGCGGGGGCGACGGTCGAGGCGCGTTCGGGAATGTCCTTCCTGGTGCCCCGTGGCCGCTCCCGGAGGCACTTCGTTCTGGCCTGCGCGGGCGTGCTCGTCCTCGCCCTCATCGGCCTCCTCACCATGATGCTCGGCGCGGTGAACCTCTCCGCGGGCGAGGCCCTGAGTGGCCTTACGGCCAGCTCCGACTCCCTCTCCGGGCTCGTCGTCGGGCAGATTCGCCTGCCCCGCTTCCTCGACGCCATCCTCGTCGGCGCGTCGCTGGGCGTCGCCGGAGCGCTCCTGCAGGGCGTCACCCGCAACCCCCTAGGCGACCCCACCATCTTCGGGCTCACCGCCGCCGCCGGCCTCGCCACCGCCACCGCCATCTCCATCAACCCCCAGATTCCCCAGTGGGGCATCGTCCTCGCGGCTATGGTTGGAGGCCTTGGTGGCGCCGGCATCCTCTTCGTCATCGCCTACCGCGGCGCTGTCTCGCCCGTGCGCCTCGCCCTTGCCGGCGTCGCTCTCTCCGCGCTCTTCGGGGCCATCACCGTCGGCCTCATCGCAAGCGTGCGCACCTTCATCCAGACCACGCTCGGGTTCCTCGCCGGCGGCCTCTACGGCTCCGACTGGACCGACTTCCGCTCGATCCTCCCCTACGCCATCCCCGCCCTCGCCGCCGCCCTCGTTTTCGCCGGCCGACTGAACGTGCTCTCCCTCGGCGACGAGGTTGCCACCGGCCTCGGCGTCCTCGCCGACCGCACCCGGCTCGCCATCCTCGTCATCGCCGGCGTGCTCACGGCCTCGGCCGTGGCGATTGCCGGGCTCGTCGGTTTCGTGGGGCTCCTCAGTCCGCACGTCGCCCGCTATGTCGCCGGCTCCGACAACCGCTACCTCATCCCCGCCTCCGCGCTGGTCGGCGCAATCATCGTGACCGGCGCCGACCTCATCGCGAAGCTCGTCATCACCCCCTCCGAGATTCCCATGGGCATCATCACCGCCGCCGTGGGCGCTCCCTTCCTCCTCTACCTCGTGCGGTTCAAGGTGTAGCGATGCG
>VXRS01000255.1:2128-5316 GCA_009838385.1 Dehalococcoidia bacterium
GCCGTGGGCGCTCCCTTCCTCCTCTACCTCGTGCGGTTCAAGGTGTAGCGATGCGACTGTCGACCGAACGCCTCAGCCTGAGCTACAACGGTCGCGACGCCGTCCACGAGGTCACCCTCGACCTCGAAAGCGGAGAGCTCATCGCCATCGTCGGACCCAACGGCAGCGGCAAGACCACGCTCCTGCGCGGCCTCTCCCGCCTCCTCCGCCCCGTTGCCGGACACGTGCTCCTCGATGGCGACGACATTCGCGCCATCAGCTCGCGGAGCGTCGCCCGCCGCCTCGCCGTCCTCCCCCAGGAGCACCCGGAGGGCGTCGACATCACCGTGAACGAGCTCGTCTGGCGCGGGCGCGCCCCCCACCAGGGCATCCTCCAGCGCGCCACCCCCGCCGACCACGAGGCCGTCGGCTGGGCGCTCGAGGCCGCCGACGTCCATCACATCGCCAGCCGTCCCCTCGGCAGCCTGTCGGGCGGGGAGCGCCAGCGCGCCTGGATCGCCCTCGCTCTCGCCCAGCAGCCCCGCGTCCTCCTCCTCGACGAGCCGACGAGCTTCCTCGACGTGCAGCATCAGGTCGAGGTGATGGCCCTCCTCACCCGCCTCAACGCCGAAGGCATGACCATCATCGTCGTCGTCCACGACCTCGCCCTCGCGGGCCGCTTCATGCAGCGCGTCATCGGCATGCGCGATGGCCGAATCGCCTTCGATGGTCCCTCGCGTGAGGTGCTTCGCCCCGAGCCCCTTGAGGAGGTCTTCGGCGTGCCCATGCTCGTCCTGGAAGATCCCGAAAGCGGCCTGCCCGTTCCCCTGCCCCGCCACCCGGAGGGCGCCGCCGGCCCGTAAACCGCGAATCTAGGGGAAGGCGTTGTAGAGAGCGTCGTTGTCGCCGACCTGCAGGTCGGAGGTGACCCCTCCAATGGCGGCGATCGGCTTGTTACTCCTGATCACCATGCCGCCCATCATGCAGGTCGGCAGGGCCCCCAGGCCGGTCTTGTCCTTGTCGTCGGCGCCCTGGTCGAACACGAACGACCCCTCGATCGTGATCGTCGTCTGGAAGAGCGCCAGGCCCTCGCACCCCTTGATCGCCTCGGCGGGGTTGTTCACGGCCACGATCTCGAGCTCCGCCTTCCCCCCGTCCGCGACCGCTATCCCGATCCAGCTATTGGTGCCTTCCTGGTCTTGCCAGCCGTGAACGTTGCGGAAGACCAGCGGGAACTTCGCGCTCTTTGTCGTTCGCCCCTTGGGAACGCCGTTCGCCGCGGCAAAGGAATCCGTGTCATCCGTGCTCACTCGTAGCAGCAGGGCGGCAACCGGCCGGTCCGCGTAGACCATGGCCCAGCCCTCGAAGCCCTCCGGAAGATCGTCGCTGTCGTACACGCTGTGCGTGATGCCGCCTCCCGCGGGCAACTCGATCTCGACCGTCACGAGCACGTCCCGGCCCGGATCGCCGTCGATGGTGCCCTGGTAGACGATGCTCCCGCTGATGGCCTCTCCCCACGGGTTGGCGATGGCGTACTCGGTCCAGTAGCCGCCCACCGACTTCTGCGCGAGAGGCATCACCACCCGCCTCGAGATGTCGTCTTCGGTCGTGCCGGGCCTGTCTTTGTCCACGATGAACCCGTTGTACGAAGCCAGCCGGGAGCTGCCGTTGCCCCCGCCGTAGATGTCGACCGCCACCGTCACGGGCTGCGTCGAGTCGACCATGACGCTCATCAGGGCATTCACCGTGCCCGAGGGCATGGCGGCGGCCAGGGTTCCCTGCTCGGGCGCGAGCGTGATTTGTCCTGCCGCGGGTATGGCCCAGCCTCCCTCGGGACAGCTCTCGCTGGCGACGTCGCTGGAGACGAGCGTCGTACCCCCGTTCGACGATGCCGCTCCCCTGCCGGGAACGAGCTCGTACGTGAGGGTGACGCACGCCACGTCGAGTCCCGCGTTCGCGATCGAGAAGCGGGTGTTCGTGACCGTCCCGTCCTCATCGAGCTGGTTGGCCACGTACGGAAGCGCCACGCGCACCCCGCTGTCCGCGTACGCGTTGTGAACCGCGTATGACCTCGTGTTCCCCGTCCCCACGGCCTCCCGCATGAGCAGGGCGTTGAGCGGCCGGTCGCTCGAAAGCACGCCCACGCCCCGGAAGCCCGGCAGCAGCCCCTGGTTCAGGGCCTGGTTGAAGGTGCGCGTGCCCCAGGGCGGGACCTCGGTGTGAATCTCGCTCGCGAGAGGAATGAGCACGCCCCCCGGCGTGTGGAAGTCCATCACGATCGTCGCTGCTTGCCGGCTGTTGTTCTGGACGAGGATGGCCGTGTGCTCCTTGCTCTCGGGCGAGAGCGAGGCGTTGACCTGGAAGGGAAGCCGAGGTCCGCGCGCGGACTCGCTCGCCCCGACCGACGCGCTCGTGCTGCCCGCCGCCAGCGCCAGGAGCGCCAGCAGCCCGATCAGGAAGGCAAGGGGATGAGGGCGAACGCGTCGACCCAGACCTGTCATGGGGCCTCCGCTGTTCGAGTGTCGGGGCGGTCGCGTCTGCCGTCAATGCGGGGCTGGGGTCTACTCCAGCGAGCTCAGCACCTGGAACACGAGCACGAAACAGGCCGCGCCCACCACCATGATCAGGACCAGCCGTCCGCCCCGCATCCTGTCATTGTGGGGCGAACCGCCGCTTGCTGCTCGCCGGCTTGTCGCCGCCTTTCCTCTGGCTCTCGCACAACCCCTCTACTTCCGTCACGATAGTGGCGATGCGCTGGATCGCTCTGCTCGCGGCCATCTTGCTGGTCGTGGTTCTCGTGGCGTGTGGCGGTGGGGACTCCCCCCCGGCCGCGCCCACCGCCACCGAGGGATCCCGCGCCACCGAGCAGGCTCCCGCGACCGAAGCGCCCACCTCCACCCCTGGGGCAGCGGCAACGTCCGCCGCCACCGCAGAACCCGAGGCGACCCGCCAGGCCACCCCCACCGAGGGGGCGACGGAGGCTGCAACCGCCGCCCCGACTGAAGCGTCTACGCCCGCTCCAACAGAGGAGGCCAACCCCACCCGGCGAGCGGGCTCTACAGCTACGCCGGAGCCCACACCCGACACCACCCCGGAGGCCGAGGATCCTGAGCCGACCGAGGAACCGGGAGAGCCCGAGGAGCGGCCCACCCAGAAGACCGCTCCCGAGGACGAGTCCACCCCCACCCCCACCGCCGCTGAGCCCGACC
>VXRS01000086.1 GCA_009838385.1 Dehalococcoidia bacterium
CCTCGTACACCGTCGCCCCCGCCGCCTCGATCGTCAGCATCTTGAGCGCCGCCCGCCCGAGGTCGCTTCCCAGCACTCCCAGCCCGTCCACCACCGCCACCACGAACCCGTGGTCGCCTCGCTCGATGAAGTTGAGCATCTGGCGGAGGCCGCTGTCGGCTTCCGTTGCGTCCTTCGTGTCGACGAACGTCGCCGCTACTTGGTAACCGTGCTCCTGGCAGAAAGCCAGGAACCGCTCGGTCTGCTGGCTCAGCGAACGCTCCGTTCCGTCCACCTGCGCTCCCTCGACGAAGTACCCGATCGCCTTCATCGCCCTAGTACCCCACCAGGATCCGTTCGCAGTTGGGACAGAGCGCCGGCGCTTCCGGGTCGAGCGCCCGCTTGCGCGCCGAGGGTGGCACGCTCACGCGGCAACCGGTGCAGGCCCCCGCCCGCAGGTGCGTCACCGCCACCCCGCCCTTCCGCCGGCGCAGGTCCTCGTACTGCGCCACCAGGGTTGCCGTCAGTCGCTCCTTGCACGTGTCTCGCTCCCCGGTCGTCGCCTCGATCCGCCCCTCCAGACGCGTGATCTCACCGCCCAGGCGCTCGTGCTTCTCCTTCGAGGCCGTTTCCTCCTGCGCCAGCGCGTCCCGTGCCGAGTCGCGTGCCCCTTCCGCTTCCTCCAGCCTGTCGAGCAGGGCCAGCTCGGTGTCCTCGACGTCGGAAAGGCGGGACCGCAGCGAGGCGACTTCCTGCTGGATGCCCTCCAACTCCTTCGGCAGCTTGACGGAGCCGTCGTAGAGCCGCTTCTCCTCGCGCTCGACCTTCGCCACAAGGCTGTCGATCTCGCCCTCCAGCCGGCGCTGCTCGCGTTCCAGGGATGCGCAGTGGTCGTCCGCCTCGGTGGCGTCGGTCTGCGCGGCCTGCAACGCTTCGTCGTCTTCGAGGTCCGCTCGCGCGTCCTCCAGGTCGGCGGTCAATCCAACAAGGGTGTCGTCGTATTCCTGGAGCGAGGCGAGGTCTGCGACCTGTGGCATTCGGAGGCTAACCCTAGCGACAAGCGTAGGCGGCGCCGGATGGCCAGTAAACGGCGTTTCGGCACTCCCCGGGGAATCTGTCTCGCCCCTGCACGTTTATGTTCCCCGGGGGCGCGACCGTCCCGGCGCTATACTGATTCGTGCCGCCGTGCCACGGCCTGCAGGAGGGTCGGCATGGAACTTCCGACCCTCGCCTTCAACGCTTCCCAGCTCCTCGCCGACGGTCCCGGCGCGTCCCGCGTCCACGAGCTGTCGCCGTCCGGCGCGGTCACGGGCGGCAGGGTGGAGCTGGTCAGGATCGGCGCCGGCGCGCTCGTGCGCGCCTCTCTCGACATCACGCTCGACGCCGAGTGTTCGCGCTGCCTCTCGCCAGTCGCCATCCCCACCGCCATCTCCTTCGACGAGGTGTACGAGCAGCGCTACGACGTGGCCAGCGGCGCTCGCCTGGAGGACGACGACAGCGACCCCGAAGCCTTCTCGATTTCCCGCAGCCACCTGATCGACATTACGGAGGGTGTGCGGCAGTATTGTGAAGCGGCTGCCCCCATGCAGCCGCTCTGCAGCACTGAATGCCAGGGCTTCTGCCCGAGCTGCGGAATCGACAGAAACACAGGCGAATGCGCCTGTGAGCCGGTGACCAGCGACCCCCGATGGGCGGCCCTGGCCTCGCTGAGAGAGAGCGAATCCTGACTCGCGTGCCCCAACCGATCACCATGAGCAAGAAGGCCGTGAGCGCCACACTACCGCGGGAGCGAACCCATGCCCCCCCTTCCCAAGCGCAAGTACCCCAAGACTCGCCAGCGCAAGCGTCGCGGGCACCATCGCCTGCGCGCCCCCCACGTCGTGACCTGCAGCGACTGCAGGGCGCCGCGCCTCTCCCACCAGACGTGTCCGGTGTGCGGGCTCTATCGGGGTCGGGAGGTCCTGCGGATGCCCGATCCGGATCTGGAAGGGTAGCCCCCACGTCCTCCACCGCCTTCCTTGCGCTGCGTGAAGCCGCCGAGGGACGGCGCGCCTTCGTCTTCCCCGGGCAGGGCGCCCAGGTCGTCGGCATGGGCAAGGACCTCTACGACGAGTTCCCCGCCGCGAAGGAGCTCTTCGACCGCGCCGACGAGATTCTCGGCATTCCCCTCTCCCGCATCTGCTTCGAGGGGCCCGAAGACGAGCTGCAGCAGACCCAGAACACGCAACCCGCGATCGCCGTTACCAGCCTCGCCCTCCTCCGCGTCGCCACCGACCTGAACCCCGACCTGCTCGAACGCCCGGCCTTCGTCGCCGGCCACTCCCTCGGCGAGTACCCCGCTCTCGTGGCCGCCGGCGCCCTCACCTTCGACGACGCCATCCGCCTGCTCCGCACCCGTGGCGAGCTGATGGCCGCCGCCGGCAAGGCCCGCCCCGGAACGATGGCTGCCGTCATCGGCCTCGACGTGAGCGAGTGCGAGGATGTCTGCCGCGAGTCGGGCGCCGAGATATGCACCGTTAACGCCCCCGGCCAGATCGTCGTGGGCGGTCCGCGCGACTCCG
This sequence comes from Dehalococcoidia bacterium, assembly GCA_009838385.1. The sequence goes on from VXRS01000086.1 coordinate 2,541, forward strand.
TCGTCCGCGCCCTCGACTACGCCCAGGCCCGCGGCGCGAAGAAGGTCATCCCCCTCAGCGTGAGCGGCGCCTTCCACAGCTCGCTCATGCGCTCCGCCGCCGAAGGCATGGTCAACCCCGTCGCCACCACCGGTTTCTCCGAGTTGCAGGTTCCCGTCGTAGCCAACTGCACGGCCACTGCCATCAACGAGATAACGACGGTTCGCAACGAGCTTGTCGATCAGGTTCACCGCCCCGTGCAGTGGGCGCGAACGGTCGAGTTCCTCGGCGAGCAGGGCGTCGATACGTTTGTCGAGTTCGGCCCCGGCCGCGTGCTCAGCGGCATCATCAAGCGCATGCTGCGCCGCTCCACCTGCATCACCGTCAACAGCGCCGAGTCCGTCCACGTCGAGCTGTAACCGTGTCCGAGCTTGAAGGACGTCGCGCCCTCGTAACCGGCGGCTCGCGCGGCATCGGCCGCGCCATCTGCATCGAGCTCGCCCGCGCCGGCGCGAGCGTTGCCGTCAACTACAACGCCAGCGAGGACGCCGCCCGCGAGGTCGTCGCCGCCATCGAGGCCGAGGGCGGAACTGCCGCCGCCCTCCCCGGCGATATTGCCGAGAGCGACCAGGCGGCCGCCCTCGTCAAGGCCGCTGCCGATGAGCTCGGCGGGCTCGACATTCTCGTGAACAACGCCGGCATCACCCGCGATGGCCTTCTCATGCGGATGTCCGAGGACGACTGGGACATCGTGCAGCGCACGAATCTGCGCGGCGTTTTCGCCGTCACCAAGGCCTCGATGCGGCAGCTGCTGCGCTCCGAAGCCGGCCGCGTCATCAACATCACCAGCGTCGTCGGCGTCATGGGGAACGCGGGCCAGGTGAACTACGCCGCCTCCAAGGCCGGACTCATTGGCTTCACCCGCTCCCTCGCCCGCGAGGTCGCCTCGCGAAACGTCACCGTGAACGCCATCGCCCCCGGCTTCATCGAGACCGACATCACCGCGCCCCTCACCGAGGAGCAGCGCGAGAACGTGCTCGGCCAGGTACCCCTCGATCGCTTCGCCGGCCCCGAGGAGGTCGCGCCCCTCGTGCGTTTCCTCGCCGGTCCCGGCGCCTCCTACATCACCGGCCAGTGCATCCACGTGGATGGCGGCATGGTGATGGCGTGACCGACCACGTCCTGCGCCGCGCGCGCTGCCTCGTCGTCGAAGCCCTCTACGAAGCGGAGACCTCCGGCCACGACGCCGAGGCCGCCTATGACCGCCGCCTCGAGGAGGTTGCCGGCGAGGACCGCGAGGTGACCGGCAAGCGGCCTTCCAGCTTCGGCCGCGAGGTGCTCCGGGGCATTCTTGACTCCCGCGACGACCTCGATCGTCGCCTCCAGCCCGTTGCCCCTCGCCACCCCCTCAGAACCCTTCCCGTCGTCGAGCGAACCATCCTGAGACTTGCGCTCTGGGAGTTGCTTCACGATAATTCTGCGCCGGTCGGAGCCGTCGTTAACGAGGCTGTCGAGCTTGCCCACCGCTACGGAAGCGAGACGTCAGCCGGGTTCGTGAACGGGGTGCTGCGGACGGTCAGCAAAGAGATCAGCGCTGCTCGGGCGCAAGAGCCGGGCGAGTCAACAAGCACCGCTGAGGAGACGTAGATGGCATCAATCTTTGAGCGGGTCCGCGCCATCGTTGTCGAGCAATTGGGTGTCGATGAGGCCGATGTCGTCCCCACGGCTTCCTTCGTCGACGACCTCGAAGCCGATTCCCTCGATCTGGTCGAGCTCATCATGTCCCTGGAGGAAGAGTTCTCCGGCGACGTACAGCTCGAGATCAGCGACGAAGATGCCGAAAAGATCGTCACCGTGCAGGACGCGGTAGACTATGTCCAAGACCACGGCATCGAGGACGGCGACTAAGCTTCCCTGTCCCGGCGCCGCTCTGGAGCGTCAGCCTTGCAGTTCCTCGGCATTGGCCTCGAGGAAATCCTGCTCATCGTGGCCCTCATCGTCATCGTCGTGGGTCCCCGTCGCTTGCCCGAGATGGCCTACTACCTTGGTCGCGGAGTGAAGAAGCTCCAGCGCTACGCGCGCCTCGTGCGCGACGAATTCAGCGAGGAATTCGCCTACCTCAACGAGGAGATGGAGGCCGTCCGCGCCGACGTTCAGGAGATGCGTACGACGGTGCGAGAGGTGCAGGACGAGCTCACCGAGGTTCGCGGGGAAGTGGAGGAGGTCACCTCCGAGGCTGCCGAGGAGCTGGGGGTCGTCCGCACGAACATTGAGGAAGCCGCTACCAGCGCGGGCGAGGCTGGCGAGCCCGTCGCGTCCCGGGAGGACAAGCCGGCGCCCGCGACCGCCGGCGCGAACGGCGCCGCCGCCGACGCGGACGTGAACGGCGCCGAGCCGCCCCGGGGCACGCCCGGTCCTTCCTACATGCCCGCCATCGGCACGATCGAATCGCGCGAGACGCCCGCAGCGCCCGCCCCCGAGGCGACCAACGAACTCGAGGCGGAGGCGGAGGACGAAGCCGAGGCCCAGCCTGAGAAGCCGCTCGTCTTCTAGCTCACATGGTCACTGACAGCACGGTCGTCAACCCCGAAGAGGGGCCCGAGGAGGCTATCGGGCAACAGGACGGCTCCGATCTCACGATCATCGAGCACCTCGTCGAGCTGCGGAACCGTTTCATGGTTGCCGCCGCCGCCCTGCTTGTCGGCGTGATCGCGGTCCTGTTCTTCACCTGGGACCCGCCCGACAACCTCCCCAACACCTTCGACATCCT
>VXRS01000021.1:0-3327 GCA_009838385.1 Dehalococcoidia bacterium
GCGATCATCCGGATCCAGTAGATGCGGTACGGGTGGAGGCCCCCGAAGTCGTTCAGCGCCGGCGCCGAGCCGGGCAGGTACGAATCCCAGAGCCCCGTGAGATTGTCGTAGCGCAGCACCTGGTCGTAGCGGCCGGCGATGCTGGCCAGGGCCTCCTCCACCGGCCGCGACCCGCCCGTGTAGACGACCGCGTTCCAGCCCTCCGCCAGCTCCACGCGGCGACCGGTAGGCGTGTCCGGGTTGGCGTCGAACACGTCCCCGCCCTCGCTGTAGACCCAGAGCGCCTGGTAGCGCGAGAGCTCGGTCAGCGTCTGCGCCTGGTCGGGGGCGTCGGGATAGTAGAGCCGGAACGCGCCGCCGCCTTCCGCATCCGGGTCCCACGCGGCGATGGCGGACCAGCCATCGGGGAAGGCGGCCGCAGCTGCGGGGAGCGACGCCGTCGGCCCGAGGTAGGCGACCTGGCTCCACCCAGCGCCCAGCTCCTGCGCCACCACCGCGCCGGGAGGCGGATCGATGCCGTTCACCGTGTACTCGGTAAGGAGGAGCGACTCGTTTTGCGCGCTCCAGGGCAGGACGGTCGCCGCCGGCCGCTCGCCGATGAAGATCTCGACCTCGCGCCCCAGTGCGCCACACCCCGGGACCTCGTTCTCGCCGGCGATGCGGAGGGAGTAGCTGGCCGTGCCGTTCGCGTTCTCCGTCTCGGTGGCGCCGCACTCGACGCCGCCGATGAGGGCGCGCACCGGCGTTCCCGGAGGGGGCCGCGTCCAGTCGTCGAGGGCGGAGCCGCTCACGGTCATGGGGACGCGTTCGAGGGCCGCCTTCATGTCGATCACGCCGTGACCCGCCCAGTTGCCGCCGTGGGCGGCCGGCGCGGGCTCGCTGGCGGACTCCTGCACGATATCGATGTACTCCTCCATCGTGAGGTCGGGGTTGCGCGCCATCACGAGCGCGAACAGGCCCGTCACGATCGGCGCCGCCCAGCTCGTCGCCCCGGGCAGAGTCCCATAGGGAAGATCGAGCAGGTCGGAGCGGATGGTGCTGGCCATGCCGCTGCCGGGGGCGGCCAGGTCCACGCCGCCCCCGAAGGAGCTGTAGGGAGCCCAGGCGTTGTTGTTGGTGGGGTCTGTCGCCCCCACGCCGATCACGTTCGGATACTGCGCATAGGCCGCGGGAAAGCCCACGCCTCGGGACGCGTGGTTGCCCGCCGAGGCCACGATGATGAGGCCGTCGGCCAGCGCATCCTCGATCGCCTCCCGAAGCTCGGGAATGTCGGCGGCGGGGTCGCCGGGTGAGCTGGCGAGGCTGAGGTTGATGATGTCCGCGCCCATGCGCCTCGCGTAGTCGATGGCCCGCGCGACGTTGGCCATCTCGCCCGTGGGCTGTGCGTCTCCCGGTCCGCAGTCGAGGGCCTTCAGGATCATGAGGCGCACCCGCCAAGCCACCCCGCTGATGCCGGTGGAGTTGTTTCCGCGGGCGCCGATGATCCCCGCCACGGCCGTCCCGTGGGAACCGAGGGCGTCCGCGGTGCCGTCGTCGTCCTGCACGTCGCCGGTCGGCGTGCTCGAGGTGTAGCCGCACTCGCTAATGCGCTTGGGCGTCAGGTTCAGGAACCGGCAGCCGTGTTCGTCGTCGATGCAGCCGTTGTTGTCGTCGTCGACGCCGTCGTTGTCCGAGTCGTTCGGGTTCCGCCAGAGGTTGGCGACCAGGTCCTCATGGCGCAGGTCGACCCCCGAGTCGATCACCGCCACGATGATGTCCTCGGCGTTCGTGGTGATGTCCCACCCGGCGGGCGCGCCCACGGGTCCGAGGTAGGGCGACTGGGCGCTCCCGTAGAACGCGTCGTTGGGGTCACCGGCGGCGGTCACGGTGGGGTTCGGCGAGACGCTGGCGATGCCCGGCTGGTCTTCGAGCCAGTCCAGGTAGGCCTCCGCCGTCATCCCTTCGGGTACCGGCAGCTGGCGGTAGCCCCGGCCCTCCAGCGAGGGCGCGTCGTCCGCGCCCGACGCCAGCCGAACGCTGACCCAGTGCTCGCCGACCGGTTCGGCGGGTGCGCTGCCCGGCGGGGCCGCGACGATCGCGGCCAGCAGGGCCAGAGCGGCCAGGATTCGGATCGTGTGTTTCACCACGAAGCGCTTGCTCAAGCCCTGGTCACGGTTGTAGGCATGAAATGAGGTTTCCTGGCAGGGTCGCGTGCCCCGCTCGTGGATGTTATCAAGCTCCGCCGCTGCCGCCGTCGTTCCGCCTCGGGCGAGACAGGGCGCATCGGCAGTGGCAAGGTTGGACTGAGTGTAGGGCAGCCGGGCACGAGCGTCCCGCCGGAAGGTGAAGGAGCGCTTGCCCAGGGCCGGCTGCCCGGAGCGGAGCAAACGACGGATGGCGCGCCTGCGGCCGAAGCCCAAGTCCACCCCCGACGACCTCGCCTTCGGCGTGCACGCCTGTGAGCAGGCGCTGCGCCAGGGCGTCGCGAAGCGCCTCCTGCACGCCGAGGGCGCATCCAACCGGCGTGTGGCCGCGCTGGTGGAGGAGGCGACGAACCAGGGGCTCCCCGTCGAGGCGGTCGACTCCGAGCGGCTCGACGAGCTGACGGGCAGGGGCGTGCACCAGGGCGTGCTCGTACGTCTGCGGCGCCTGCCGGCTGCCTCGATTCCCCGCAAGGCGGCCGGCCCCTCGCTCGCCCTCGTCCTCGATGGCGTTACCGATCCCCAGAACACGGGCGCCGTGCTGCGCGTGGCCGTGGCGACAGGCGCCGAGGTGGTCGTCCTGCCGCCTCGGCGGGGCGTGGCCCTGACGCCCGGCGTCCATCGCGCGAGCGCGGGACTCAGTTTCCTCGCGCCCGTGGCCGCTCCCCAGAACCTTGCCCGCGCGCTGGCGCAGCTCAAGGAGGCGGGCTACTGGGTGGTGGCCGCCTCCCCCGGCGAGGGCGCCGAGGATGCCACCGGCTTCGATTGGCCGGACTGCACGGCGCTGGTCCTGGGCGGGGAGGAGCGTGGCGTGAGCCGCCTGTTGAACGAGGCCAGCGACTTCCGCGTGCAGCTCCCCATGGACAGCCGCGTGGAGTCGCTCAACGTGGGGGTGGCCTGCGGCGCCCTGGCCTATCTCTGGCGCGCGCGCTGGCCCGCTAGAACGTGATCCGGCGGAGCTGCTCGCCGCTGATCACCCAGCCGAAGCCGCCGCGCATCGTGAAGGCCGTCAGGTTCTCCAGATCCGCGTGCCGGTACTGACGCGCGAACGTCCCGTCCTCCGCGAGGATGACGATGCGGTCGGCGCTCGCGTCGAGGATGGCGATCTCGTTGGCGAAACCGCTCGTGTGCGGGGTGGCGGCCGCCG
>VXRS01000021.1:3427-5254 GCA_009838385.1 Dehalococcoidia bacterium
ACGGTCGCCTTCTTGCCCGTCGAGAGCGTAATGGAGATGACCTGGCCCCCGGCGGAGTCGAGCAGGTAGGCATGCGAAGCGCTGACCACGAGCTGTCGCGCCGCGATGGGCGCTTCGCCGAACCCGCGGAGGTCGGCGAATGTGCGGACCTGCAGTGGCGTCGCGATCGCGTCGAGCGCCGCGAGCTCGCGATCGGCCTGCCGCAGGAGGGGCTCCGCGAGGCTCGCGCCTCCGGCAAGCGCCGTGGCCTCCAGCAGGATGCCCCGCGCCCGCGTGAGCGCCGCGCGGCGCCGGTCCGGCTGGTCGATGGCGTTAGCGGTCGCGATCTCGCGCTCCGCCTCGTCGATGAGCTGGGAGAGGCGCGTCGCCTCGTCGCTCTCCAGCAATCCGGGGAGGACCGCCCAGGAGACGATGCCGGCGAGGAGCAGGATTGCGACCAGCCCGGCCAACCAGGCGGGCGGCGAGAAGCCGCCTCCCGCCGTCTCCGTGCGTCCGCCGGTCCGCATCCCTCCGCCCATGCTTCTGCGCGCACGCACCACCGCGCTGCCGGTGCGTGGCCCCGTGGCGAGGCTTCCTGAGATGGGGACGTTGGTCGTGGACGAGAGCTGCAGGCGCCGGTCGGCGGCGAGCTGGCTGACGGGCGCGACCCCCGTGTGGTGCGAAGCCACCGGCGGCGCGGGTGGCTGGCGCACATGCGCCACCTGCCGGAAGAAGCTGTGGCCTTCTCCGGCGCGGGGGGTGGCGGAGGGAAGCTGGGGGATCGGGCCGCTGTCGCCGGCGGCCCGGCGCAGGGGCGGCAGCTCCTGCGCCTCGGCCAGGGGAGTCTCCTGCGGCAGCTCCGTATCGACCCGCGACCGGGCGTCGACATCCTCGAGGCGTCTGCGCGCGACATCGAGAGCGGAGGCTTCGGGGCTGCTCTCGACGAAGAGGCTGGGCTGGAAGTCCCGGGAGGAGCCGCCGGCGGGCGCCTCGCCGCCGATGATGGGCCCCGCGTCCAACGGCTCGATCTCGGCGGGAGGAGCGGGGGGCGGCAGGATCTCCTCGCCTGCCTCCGGAACCCCCACGAGCAGGACGGCCGCGTCGCGCAGGTGCGTAATGCGACGGTAGAGGTTGGGCAGCACCTCCGGCAGCGAGCGGCTGAGGATGTCCGCCAGCGCATCTTCGCTCAGCGATTCGGTGACGTTGGTCGTGACCAGCAGGACGCGGTCGCCCGGGGCGAGCGTGAGGGAAGTGAGCTGGGGCTGGCCCGGTTCGAGGCCGTTCATCGGCTCGGCGTGCTCGTCGTCGGGTTCGTGAAGGGTAAGCGCCTCTCCGGAGGCGTGGAGGATGCTCGCGGGGCCGCGCGTGGCAAGCACGATGCGGTCGCCCTGTCGGGCGAGACACCCGAGGCCCAATCCCACGCGATGCTGCGAGACGCTGCGTGTGTTCCAGTCCATCAGGGAGCGCTGGGCCTCGCCGTAGATGGCGATGAGTGCGCCCGTGAGGCTCAGGTTGAGCGTCTTCCAGGTGCGCTCCGCCTGCGAGACGAGGTGGCCGGCGTACTCGTGGGCGGCCGGCGTCGTGCCCTCCGCCAGAGCGAAGAGCTCACAGCGCTCCACCCCGGTCCCGTTCCCCTCGGCGATGCCGATGGTGGCCCCGCGCTCCTGGGGTTCGTGGGCGACGATCGCGAACTGGCCGATCTGCAAGGCGTCGTTCACGGCTGCCTCCCGCAGCAAGCACTCCCGGCCCGGGGAGGCGCCCGCTCGCCCGGGCCGCCCTCCCACCTGGGCACGGCACAATGCTCTGCCGCCGGACTATACGATGCCCCCACGCCAGCCAGAGGGCCCG
>VXRS01000008.1:0-1995 GCA_009838385.1 Dehalococcoidia bacterium
GTCGTCCCCACGAGGAGCATGCAGAGGAGGAACAGCCCGGCGCTGAGCGCCTCCTCCAGCGCATCGAGGTCGCGAAGCGTTTCCGCCAGCTGCCCGCCGACCCCCAGCGAGGCGAAGATTGCCGCCACCACGGCCAGCGTCCACAGCCACAGCCGCCGTTCGCGCGCCGAGGAGAAGAGGGGCATGGCCGGGACTATAGGCTCAGGGTCGGAAACGCTCGTCCCCGGCTCTGACTCCTTGTGGGGCCTGCCCCTATCCCGTACTGTCATCCCTACAAGGGCGCGCCACGCGTCAGCGCAGCCGCGCCCGCTCCGGGAGGCGCGACATGCACGATCTGGTTATCCGCAACGGCACCATTGTCGATGGGACGGGAGAGGCTCCCTTCCAGGGCGACATCGCCATCGACGACGGCAAGATATCCGCCATCGGCCGCATCGAGGCCGAGGGCCGCGAGACGGTCGACGCAACGGGGCAGATTGTCACCCCGGGCTTCGTCGACATCCACACCCACTTCGACGGCCAGATCACCTGGGACCCGCTGCTCACGCCCTCCTGCTGGCACGGCGTCACCACCGTCGTGATGGGGAACTGCGGCGTCGGCTTCGCCCCCGCCGCCCCCAACCGCCACGAGTGGCTTATCGGCCTCATGGAGGGCGTCGAGGACATCCCCGGCACCGCTCTCTCCGCCGGCATGCAGTGGAACTGGGAGACCTTCCCCGAGTACCTCGACTATCTCGATACCCTGCCCAAGGCCCTCGACGTCGGCACGCAGGTGCCGCACGGGGCCGTCCGCGCGTACGTCATGGGCGAACGCGGCGCCATGAACGAGCCCGCCAACCCCGAGGACATCCACGAGATGAAGCAGTTGGTGCGCGAGGGTCTCGAGGCGGGCGCGCTTGGCGTCTCAACCTCCCGCACGATCGCCCACCGCGCCATCGACGGCGTGAACGTTCCCGGCACCTTCGCCGAAGAGGACGAGATGATGGCCTTCGGCGAGGCCCTCGCCGAGGCCGGCACCGGCGTCTTCGAGCTCGCGCCCGCCGGTGTCACCGGCGACGACATGAACCTCCCCGATCTCGAGGTCGCCTGGATGCGGCGCGTCTCGGCCGCCACCGGCCGCCCCATCACCTTCGCCCTCGTCCAGCTCGACGCCGAGCCCGACCACTGGAAGCGCATGTTCGACCTCTCCGAGGAAGCCGTCGCCGAAGGCGCCGACCTCTACCCGCAGGTTACGGCGCGCGCGCCGGGCGTCCTGCTCGGCCTCCAGACGAACCACCCCTGGGTGAACGCGCCGACCTTCCAGGAGATCAGCGGTCACTACAAGCTCGGCGCCGGCGACGCCCACCACCTCCGCCGCACCCCCATCGAGGAGATCGCGGCCGAGATGAGCAAGCCCGAGGTGAAGGCGAAGCTCATGGAGGAGCTGGGCGCCGCCCATCAGGACATCGCCTTCATCGACCTCGCGCGCGTCTTCCCCATGGAGGAGCCGCTCGACTACGAGCCGCGCCGCGAGGACAGCGTCGCCGCGACCGCCGAGCGCGAGGACCGCGACGCCTACGACCTTTTCTACGACCTGATGCTCGAGAACGAGGGCAAGCGCATGTTCTTCGCCCCTACCCTCAACTACACCGAGTTCGACTACGAGGTCGTGCGCAAGATGCTGACGCATCCACGCGCCGCCCTCGGCCTCGACGATGCGGGCGCGCACTGCGGCGTCATCTGCGACGCGAGCATGCCAACCTTCATGCTCACGCACTGGGCCCGCGACCGCTCACGCGGCGAGGGCCTGCCCCTCGAGTTCGCCGTCAAGAAGATGACGAGCGACACCGCTCGCCTCTACGGCCTCCACGACCGTGGCGTCCTGCGCCCCGGCATGAAGGGCGATGTCAACGTCATCGACCTGGAGCGCCTGCAGCTGCGAGCGCCCGAGCTCGCCCACGACCTCCCCGCCGACGGCCGCCGCCTCATCCAGAAGGCGGAGGGCTTCGTCGCCAC
>VXRS01000008.1:2095-5247 GCA_009838385.1 Dehalococcoidia bacterium
ACCTCCCCGCCGACGGCCGCCGCCTCATCCAGAAGGCGGAGGGCTTCGTCGCCACGATCGTCAGCGGGGAGGTCATCATGCGAGAGGGCGAGGACACCGGGGCTCGCCCCGGCAAGCTCGTCCGCGGCGAGCAGCAACCCGCCGCCAGCGTCAGCTAGCCAGCCCTCGCGCCAGTCGACTCCGGCCCGGGCGACCTCCGTCGTCCGGGCCTCCTTTCGGCCCATTTCGAACGGGCTGAGACTCAACCGAGAAGGGAAAGGCCATGACCATCACCCCGATCAATCCCGAGACGCTTCATCGCAACCCCGCGTTTTCGCAAGCGGTCACGGTCGATGGTCCCCACCGCACCGTCTATGTGGGCGGCCAGAACGCCGTCGATGTGGACGGGAACGTTGTCGGGCAGGGGGATGTGGTGGCCCAGGCGGAACAGGTGGCCCGCAACCTCCAGGCCGCCCTTGAGGCCGCGGGTGCGACCCTGGACGACGTTGTGAAGCTCACCATCTACCTGGTCGAGCCCCACTCCGCCTTCCCCGCCTACGGAGCCTTCCAGCGCGTCTGGGGAACGCCCGCCAACCCGCCCACGATCAGCCTCCTCTACGTCTCTGGCCTCTTCCAGCCCGACTTCCTCCTGGAGGTCGATGCCGTGGCAGTCATCGCCGCGTAGCGTCGAAACCAGTCCCCCAACCCCGCCGCGCGCGGTATGCTTAGTCGCCACACACGAACTGCGCCCCCGCGGGCGCGGCCATGCATGCACGGGAGCGCTCCATGACCGAGACGATGTACAAGGACATGATCGAGGCAGTCGCCGAGTGTCCGGTGAATCTGGAGGAGATTGACCTCTTCAAGGCTGGCCAGCAAGAGCACTGGTTCGAGTCCTACAAGATCCTCCATGAGGAAGCGCCCGTCATGCGCATCCCCGGCGAGGGCACGACTCCCGGCACCGATGGGTTCATCATCACCAAGTACGACGACATCGCGATGATCATTCGCGATCCCTACACCTTCCCCCAGCCTTCCTACGGCGGAGCGGGCCTCGAGGTCGAGGAAGAGGACGACCACTCCGTCCTGCTCGACGCGATGGCGCGCAACACCCTCCGCCCCAACATGGAGCTGCACAAGCAGCACCGCATCCAGCTCACCGACCCCTGGGTCGGCGCGACCGGCGCTCCCCGCCACCGCCCCATGGTCACGCGCTTCGTCGACGAGCTCATCGACAACTGGATCGACCGCGAGCCCGCCGAGATCGACTTTGTCGAGGAGTTCGCCGCCCCCCTTCCCCAGATGGTGATGACGACCATCCTCGGCTTCCCCTTCGAGGACATGCCCCAGCTCCGCATCTGGGGCCAGGCGCAGGTTCGCCGCTTCGTCTATGGCAAGGGCCACCGCAACCTGATGAGCGACGAGGAAGAGGCGGACAACGCCCGCGACCTCGGCGACTTCATGCAGTACGTCCAGAGCCACGTCACGAAGAAGCGCCAGGACCCCCAGGACGACATGACGTCCTTCCTCACGCAGGTCGAGTACATGGGCCGCAAGCTCACCGACTCCGAGGTCGTTGGCGTGGTCTTCGGCATGCACATCGGCGGCCTGGAGACGACCCAGTACGCCATCGCCGCCGAGGCTGAGCTGCTCGGTCGCGACCCCGAGCTCTGGAACACGCTCAAGGCAGACCGCTCGAAGATCCGCTTCTTCGTCGAGGAGGGCATGCGCATCCAGGCCCCCACCCAGGGCCTCTCCACCCGCATGACCGCGAAGGACGTGGAGCTCCGGGGCGTCACGATCCCGAAGGGCTCCATCCTCCACCTCCGCTACGGCGCCGCGAACCACGACCCTGAGGAGTACCCCTGTCCCGCCGACGTCGACCTCTCCCGGCCAAACACCGGCCGCCACATGACGTTCTCGCAGGGCATCCGCGTCTGCCCCGGGGCGGGAATCTCACGCCTCGAGCAGAACATCGCCTGGGAGCGCCTCTTCGAGCGCCTCGACGGCATTTCGTTCACCCCTGGGAAGAACGACTTCCGCCACCAGCCCGGCATCATGCTGGGTCTGTGGGACCTCCACCTCAACTTCGAGAAGGCGAAGTAACACGCGAGGAAGGCCGTGGCCGAATCCGATTCCGTAAAGGAGCTTGCGCGACTCGCCCGTGAGGCGGCGAAGGTGCGGTGGGGCCCGGAAGACACCGGTGCCGCTCCCGTCCTGCCCGGCAAGGAGAAGCGCAGCGAAGAGGCCGATCCCGAGCGCATGTCCGGCGACCAGGAGCGCGAGGTCCTGAAGGCGCTCGACCCCTTCTGGACCCGCGGCATCGTCAAACCCGAGGACGAGGGCTAGGACATCGCGCGGTTGCGGGAGAAACCGCAGCGCGCGATACTGTCTGTACCCCCCCAGTTGCTTAGGTGGCTGGGATCGAGGCCCGCTTCGGCGGGCTTCTTGTTTGCTACCAGCCCTCTGGTCTCCGTATTACACCTCGCTCGTCGTGCAACTCGTCGGGCAGTTGGCAGTCGGCGATGACCCGCTTTCGTAGCTGCCTGGCGGCTGTTCCCACGAGCCGTCGTGACCTCTTGCTGGGCGGATGGGGATTGACGATCTGGACGGTGACGCCGCGCTCTTCCTGAACAACCCGAACCGGCTCCGCCAGGTCGGAGTCGTTGCTGATGACCACAGCTGTGTCGCAGCGCCCGCGAAAGGCGTCCACGAGGAGATGCGTGGCAAGGTTCACATCGGAGCCCTTCTCTTCCGTCCGTAGCACTTCCACGATGACGCTCTTGTCAGAGGCGAGCGGCAGGCGAGTGGCCCGTGTAACGAAGTGCCCATAGTGAATCTCGATGAGCGGATTCGTCGCCAACGCTCTCAGGTAGGCCGCCTGCCGCACAGGACGCTGGGGATCGTCCGCGTGCGCAGTCACCCGTGCCGTGAAGTAGCGAATCTTCGCGATCTCGTCGCGAGGCAATAACCGGCGGCAGACCGCCTCCAGATCCACCCACTTGTAGGGCGTCCCCTTGACGGCCCCGTAGTAGAAGTTGAAACCGTCGATGTAGACAATGGTGGCCACGGAGAAGCAAGTATACGCACGTTGCGAGTGAAGGCTGCCCCTCTACCCCCACTCCAGCGCGAGTTCGCCGCCGTAGAAGGCGGCGAGCCGCTCCGCCTCCGCC
>VXRS01000186.1:0-1787 GCA_009838385.1 Dehalococcoidia bacterium
GGGCTGGGGCGACCAGCGCCGTTCACAATCATCGAGCCCGGGGCGGGGGAGGGTGCGCTCGCGACATCGCTGCTGGACTGGGCCGAGGGGCGCGGCGGCGAATTCGCCGAGGCGCTGCGCTACGTCGCGATCGAGCCGAACGCGCGGGGTTTGGACAGGCGCGTCGAGTGGCGGGACGAGGCGCCACCGGTGGCGGAGGCGGGGGTCGTGCTCTCGAACGAGCTGTTCGATGCGCTGCCGGTACGCCTGTTCGAGGTGGAGGGACGAGGGCCGGTCGAGGTCTGGGTGCGCTGGGACGGCGAGGCATTTGTCGAGGCGCGAGGCAGCATCGCGACCATCGACGGGGCCCCGGCGGCGGGGCGGTTCGAGGTGAACGGCCGCGCCCACTCGACGATGCTCGCGATGTGTGACCTCGTCGAGCGGGGTGCGGTCCTGACGTTCGACTACGGGTATCCGGAGGAGGAGCTCTGGGCCGACTGGCGGACGCAGGGGACGCTGCTCTGCTTCTACCGGCACACGGCGCATGAGGATCCGTACCGGCACGTGGGCGAGCAGGATCTGACGGCCCATGTGAATCTCTCCGAGCTGGAGCTGGCGATGGAGCTGGCAGGGTTCACCGCGTTCGCGCCAGTCACGCAGGCAGCGTTCCTGACCGAGGCGGGGCTTGGAGGCCTGGTCGAGAGCGTGCGGGACGACCTGCCCGAGTATTTCGCGCGACGGCGGGCGTTCCAGCAGCTCACCGACGCGGCGGGGCTGGGACGCATCCGCGTGCTTGCGGGGACGCGCGGCGTGCACGGTGTCCCGCCCGGATTCGGGGGCGGGGAGTGACGGCCGAGGAGCGCGAGCCCGCCACGAGCTCGCCGCCTCGCGAGGAGCCGATCGCGCCGGGCGAGCGGGCGCCCCTGTTCCGCCTGCCAGCCGTGACGACGGAGGCGGAGCAGATCGAGGTGTCGTTCGGGGACGTGCTCGCGGAGGGGGACGTGCTGCTGGTCTTCTACCAGGACGACGGCATGCCCATCTGCACGAGCGAGCTGAAGGCGTTCGCGCAGGAGCACGAGACCCTGCGAAACGCGGGCGTGCAGGTGTTCGGGATGAACACGAACGGGCTGGGGTCGCACGCGCGCTTCCAGGAGCGGGATCGCTTTCCCTTCCCCCTCTTCAGCGACTTCTTCGGCGAGGTGGTGCGGGCCTACGGGCTGTGGGACGAGGACGAGCGGAAGTCGCGGCGGGCGCTGGTGCTGGTCGGGAGAGACGGGGTGGTGCGATACGTGGAGCCGCACTTCAATCCGGGAAACCTGGCGGCCTTCGAGGCCGTGTTCGCGGAGCTGGGGCTGGCGTAGCGACTCGACCCAGGGGCGGGGCTGGCCTACGGTGTCGGGGAGCCGCGAGGGGGCGAGTGCGGCGGCCTGACGGGAGACGTGCATGACGCGCAAGCGAATACTCATCGGGGGAGGCGTGGCCGCGGTGGCGGTCATCGCAGTCGCGATCTTCCTCGTCTACTGGTTCGTGATCCGGGACGACTCGCCACCGGCCGTGGACCTCCAGGAAGCGGTCTCCACGGTGGAGGAGGAGGCGACGCCGGACGCGACTCCCAGCCCGAGCCCGACAGGGACAGCACCAGCGACTGAAGCAGCCACAGCCGCGACCGCAACGACCGCTCCGGCTACCCAACCGGAGGCGGAGGCGGCAGGAGTCGACGGCACCTGGACGCTTTCAGAGCAGGGCGAGAGCTTCGTTGGCTACCGGGTCGAGGAGGAGCTCGCGACGATCGGCTACAAGGAGGCGGT
>VXRS01000186.1:1887-5208 GCA_009838385.1 Dehalococcoidia bacterium
CGTCTGTGCATTTGGTCACAAGCGGTCGTATGATGCGGCCACTGGCACCGGAGGCGCCGCCGCAATGATCGATTCCCTGCCCGCCCTCTACAGCCCGACCGCGCTCGGAGTGATCTTCGTGCTGATCTGGGCGACGACGTCGGTGATCGTGACGATCCCGGCCTTCGCGACGCGGGGCACGCCACAGCTCGTGTGGTTCGGAGCAGCGGGATTCATCCTGACGGTCGAGGCAGCCGTGCTTATCACCCTGGCCGTGCTCAACAGCCAGGGCAAGGTTTTCTAGGCCCCCGTTTCAGGAAGCGCTACAAGAGACGCCGGATTGGTTTGCGACCCGGTCGCGGGTCGTAGTTGCTCTTGAACATCTCGAGCTTGTCTCGCTCGATGAGGTACTTGCCCGCGAAGAGCGTCGCGGGAATCTTCTTCTGCTTGATCAACCGGCGCAGGCTCTGGGGATGGATCGAGAGCTCGCGGGCCGATTCGACGAGGTCAAGGTAGTCGTCAAATGGAGTCGTCATAGCCGTCATCTCCGCTTACCCGGATCGCGGGGTGTGAAACGATAATCCGAGTAGGCAATAAAAATCTAGCAGGGTCCCGGCTTTATGTCGAAACCTTAAGCCGGAGTGGTTCCTGAGCGGGGTTGGGCTATCCTGCCGCGGATGGCGTCGGTGTTGTGGCTGGACTTCGAGGGGGTCGTGGTGGAGGCGGGCCTGACCGACGCGATCATCGCGGAGTTCGGCACGCATCCGCCCACCGACAGTACCGATGGTCCGGAGCGTTCGCTGGCGGCGGCGATCGCGACGTTGGAAGCGCCCCGCGAGGAGGTCGAGTCGCGCGTTCGCGAGCTGGCGCGCCTGCGCAAGGGTTTCGAGGAGCTCGTGGGGTGGGCGCAGTGGCACGGGTGGCTGCCGATCGTGATCAGCACCGCTCCCGACGTGTGCGTCGAGACCGTACTCGAGGACCCCGGCTTCGATCGTGTGACTCGCCACTGCGGACGGACGCGGCAGGTCTACCGCTGGCGGTTGACGTACGCGAGCCCGCGGGGGGTGGAGCTGGAAGAGGGATTCCTGCTCTCGTATGCGGCCGCGCTGCGCGATGCGGGGGACCTGGTGGTGTACGTGGGCGAGCAGGCCGGCGGGGAGCAGGCGGCCGGGATGGCGTTCGCGAGCTGCGCGGGCGGGGGGCTGCGGGAGGCGTTGGGCGAGGGCGAGCGAGCGCACGGGTTCACCACGCTGGACGACGTGCGAGCGGTACTGGAGCAGGAAGGGGAGGCGTGGAAGGCAGCCTTCGCCTCCGGGAGGGGCTAGGGCCCGTTCTGCGCCGCTAGAGGTCGCAGGACATGATCACGAGGTCGCGCGCGGCGCCGTCGCGATCGATCACCCAGCCTTCCAGGGTGGCTTGGTAACGGAAGCCAAGGCGCTCGAACACCACCCGGGCGCCCTCCTGGTCGACGGTCATCTGCGCGCTCAGCTTGGTGACGCCGAGGGCTGGTGCGATCTGACGAATCTCGGCGGCGAGGAGGCCGCCCATGCCGGTCCCGCGGTAATGGGAATCCACATTGATACGGATCTCGCCGATGTGCCGGGTCCAGCGGGCAGGGCGGGTCCAGCGGGCCGGCTCCGTGTGCAGGCTGGAGTAGCCCACGATCTGCCCCTCAACGCGGGCGATGATGGTGAACGTGTCCCCGGTCGTCACCTCGGCCAGCCAGGCGTCCACGGTCGCGGGGGAAGTGATGTCTTCGCGCAGGAAGAGGAGGACCTCCTCATCGAGTTCCCTAGTGAACTCGAGCATGTCCTCGCGGTCGTCGTCTTCGAACGTGTGGAAGGTCGCGGGCGTCCCATCACGCAGCTCGACTTCCTTGGGGTAGCGAGCGGTGATGTTGCGGATGGAAGAAGTCATGGCCCGCACAGTATAGGTTCCCGGACGACTAACCGAGTCCGGCGAACGGCGGGCAAACCTAGATTTCGCGGGCCATGATGAGCAGGTCGAGGTCGCGGCCGTCGCGATCCATGACCCAGCCCGGCAGGATGGCCTGGTAGCGGAACCCGAGGCGCTCGAAGACAGTTCTCGCGGTGAGCTGGTCGACGGGCATCTGCGCGCTCAGGGTGCGGACGCCGAAGGCGGGGGCAACGGCGCGAATCTCGCCGGCGAGGAGGCCGCCGAGGCCCGTGCCGCGGTAGTCGGGGTGCACGTTGAGGCGGATCTCGCCGACGTGCCGGGTCCAGCGGGCGGGCTCGGTATGCAGGCTCCCATAGCCGACGATGCGGTCCCCAACCTCGGCGATGACGGTGAAAGTCTCGCCCTTCTCGACGTCGTCCAGCCACCCATCAACGACAGCGGGGGAGGTGATGTCCTCCCGCAGGAAGAGCAGATCGTCCTCTTCGAGCGCTCGTGCGAACCCGATGAGGTGCTCGCGGTCGGCGGGCACGACCGGCCGGAACACCACCGCCGTGCTGTCGCGCAACAGATCGTTCGTGGGGTAGCGAAACGCGAGATCCTCGCGGCTGAGCGTCATGGCTGGGGCATTCTAGCCAGTCCCCATGCCTTCACAAGGGGGCTCGCCCACGCCGCGAGCAAAGGCGTGGCACGTGGTGCGGGGAAGGGCGGGGTACTTCCGCAGGGAGGCGTCCCTAGCGGCCTGCTCGCACAGCCAGAAGCTCGAACCACGGCCGCTGCGCACGAGGCGTGCGTGCTCGCAGAGGCTGCAAAGGCCGACGGCGGGATCGAAAGATGGGGGCTCGGTCACGCGCGGAGGGTAGCGCCAAGATCCTGCTCGAGCCGACGGAGCAGGCCCTGCTCGATACGCACGACGTCCTTCTCGCCGAGGGTGCGGTCGGCCGCGCGGAAGCGGACCGCCAGAGCGAGCGATTTCTGGCCGGCGGGGACGCCCTCGCCGCGGTACTCGTCGAACACGTCGGCGGAGATTCGCACGCCGCGGGCGCGATGGGTGCGGATGACCTCGAGGAGGGCGGAGGCGGGCGTGTCGGCGGGGACAAGCAGGGCGAGGTCGCGGCGGGCCTCGGGGTAGCGGCTCGGCGGGGCGTAGTCGGGCCGCTCGGGGATAGCGCGGGTCAGGGGCTCGAACCAGAGCTCGACCAGGAACACCGGCTCCTCGATATCGAAGGCGGCGGCCACATCCGGATGGACCTGGGCGACGACACCGACGGACTCGTCGCCGACGGAGACGGTCGCGCTGTGGCCGGGAAGCATCGCGAAGTGCTCCTCCGCGGTGAAGGCGCCTTCCACACCGAGGTCGCCGAGCAGGGTCTCAACGGCGCCCTTGGCATCGAAGAAGTCGAGGCGCTCGGGGCCGGGGCGCTCCCA
>VXRS01000235.1 GCA_009838385.1 Dehalococcoidia bacterium
ATCACCTCCGCCCCCAGGCTCCCCAGCCAGGCCGTCGCGTACGGCCCCGCCAGGATCCAGCCGAAGTCGGCCACGCGAACCCCTTCCAGCGGACGGTTGTTCATCCCGACCCCTTCCCCACGACCCCCGACGCCGCCAGCGCCGCGAGCTCCTCCTGCGACCGCCCCAGCTCCCCGCAGACCACCTCCCGCGTGTGCTCCCCGAGCAGCGGGGCCGGCCGCCGCACCGCCCAGGGCGTGCTCGAGTAGATGCCCGCCGCGCCCGGCTGCCGCTGCGTCCCCGCCTCCGGGTGCTCCACGTCGACGAAGAAGTCGCGCGCCGCATACTGCCGCGAGTTGAGCACCTCCTCCATCGTGTTCACGGGGAAGCAGGCCACGTTCCGGGCCAGCGCCATCTCGTAGATCTCCTGCTTCGTGTGCTCCATCAGCCACTCGACCGTCAGCGGCTCGACCACGTCCGCGTTCTGCACGCGGCCCATCGTCGTCGCGAACGCCTCGCTCACCGCCCAGTCCGGGCTGCCCATCATGTCCACAACCGCCCGCCACCAGTGGTCCATCAGGAACGGCGCGAACGAGACGTGCCCGTCCTTGCACGGCATCACCCAGGGGAAGTTCGCCTTCTCCCGCGAGATCTTCGGCTCCTGCCCGTAGCCGATGCTCGCGATTGGCATGCGCGTCATTCCCGCCACCGACTCCATCGCCGAGACGTCCAGCAGCTGCCCCGTCCCGTAGGTGCTGCGGTGGAACACCGCGATCAGCGCCATCGTCGCCGCCGTCCAGCCGGTCAGGTAATCGGCCTGGTCGCCCCCGTCGACGAGTGGCGGGAACGCCTCCGAATCCGTGATCTCGTTGTACGGCGTCTCCCGCCCCATGCCCCCGATATGGAAGGCCGTGAAGGCCGAACCCTGGTAGTCGCGGTACGGCCCCGTGAGCCCGAACGGGCTCGTGCAGACCATGATCAGGCCCGAGTTCCGCGCGCTCAGCGTCTCGTAGTCGAACCCCAGTTCGCCGTAGGCGGTGGGGGGCAGGTCGGCTATGAAGATGTCGGCGCTCGCCGCCAGCTCGCGCAGCAGCTCGCGACCCGCCTCGACATCGAGGTCGAGGGCGACGCCGCGCTTGTTCGTGTTCAGGTAGAGGAAGCGCCCGCTCTTCTCGGGATGCGGCTCGTCGCCCGGAAAGGGGCCGTGCGTCCGGCTCCGGTCGCCCCCGGGGGGCTCGACCTTCACGACGTCCGCGCCAAGGTCGGCGAACGCCTTCCCGCAGAACGGGCCCGTCACCCCCTGCGCGTATTCGACGACGTGCAGGTCGTTCAGGGCCCCGTCAGCCGTGTCGCCTTCCCCCGTCGCCACCGCCTGCGACTACGATTCCGACTTCTGGTACTGCTGCATCACCTGCCGGTTGCGCGACGACGTGCCCAGGATCGGCGGGATCAGCCCCGAAGCCTGGTCGATCAGCCCCGCCTCCGCGCAGAGTGCCCGGAACAGGGCGACCATGCGATCACGCTCCTCCGGCGGCTCGTACTCGCGGAAGACCGAGCGCAACTTGATGTCGCTCGCCTTCGCCGGGTCCGGGACCATCTCGAAGACCGGCTCGTAGACGTCCCGCAGCAGCTCCTCGAGCGCCGCGTGGTACTCCTCCTCCGACTCGCAGTCCTGGATCTTCTGGAACCGCTCGGTCGGCGTCTCGTTGGGCGTCAGGAGGTCCAGCAGCTTCAGGGCGTGCATCGTGCGATCCACGTCGATGAAGGGAATCCCCACGTGGTGCAGGTCGTCCGGGCTGAACCGCCGCGGGAAGTCCCGCAGCCGGTAGCGCCGGATCACGCTGAGGATGTTGACCATGCCGGCTGCCGGAGCCGTCGCGTCCGTTGGATGTGCCATCTGCCCTCGTCTCCTTTTGGGGTCGACTGTCTCCGGACCGCCTAGCGGTCGGGACCGTAGAGGTAGTTATCCAGCGCGTAGTGCATCGCCCGGATGCGGCGCTCCTCGCTGTTCAGCAGGATGCCGCTGAACCCCTTGGAGTGGTACGACTCCTGCACGATCTGCGCCTGCGCCATGTCCTGCTCCAGCGCCTCGAACAGCTCCGGATGGTTCCGCGCCGTTCCGTACACCGTCGCCGGGCGGCGGGGCGGCGGCGCCCCCTCCGGCACGCGCGCGTACACCTGGTAGTCCCAGTAGCACTTGTTCGGGTCCGTCGGGTGCGGCCGCGGCCGGAAGAACAGGAACGATCCGTAGGTGAAGTTGAACGTCAGGTTCGGGAAGATCATGTAGTGGAAATTGTCCACCAGCTGCTCATCGACCAGCAGGTCCATGTCCATGCCGATGCGCTTTCCCCACTCGCGGCGCGCCTGTGCCAGGAACGGCGGCAAATCCCGCGACTTGCCCTCGAACGTGTCCGGGTCGACCCCGCAGTCCTCCAGGTTCTGGCGCTGCTGGCGTGTCAGCTCGTCCTGGTTCTCGTAGCCGAAGCGCTGCGCCAGGTCGTCCGTCCAGCTCGGATCGGGCAGCCCCATCCGGATCAGCTGGCGGCTGTGCTTCCCCTCGTCGTACACGTCCAGCGGCGTCGCCAGGTGGTCGAAGTACTCCAGCAGCTGCGGGTGCAGCGCCGGCAGGTGGTAGATCTCGGCAAACTGGTCCACCGCGAACTTCCAGTTGCACGACCACTCCAGCACGTAGTCGTCTACCACGTGGTACTGGTCCAGCCGGTACGGGTCGAGGTGCGAGGGCATCACGCCCAGGTACTCGTGCAGCGACTCGGCCTCGTCGTCCATGTTGAACCAGACCCAGCCCGCCCATGTCTCCACGCGAACCTCGGTCAGGTGCTGCTTGTCCTCGGGAATGCCGTTCACGAAGTGCTGCCGGTCGGGAACCGTGTTCAGCTGGCCCTCGATGTCGAACGTCCAGAGGTGGAAGGGGCACTGCAGCTGCTCCGCGTGGCCCATGCCCACGCTTGGGCGAATGCGGCTGCCGCGGTGCGGGCAGATGTTGTAGTAGCCCTTCACCTCGTCCTCGGACGTGCGGATGAAGATGAACGACTCTCGCCCGATCTCGTGGACGAAGTTGTCCCCCACCTCGGGGATATCGGCCAGCGGTCCCGCGTTCAGCCAGACCTTCGTCCACATCCGCTCCCATTCGAGCTTCGCGAACTCGGGGGATGTGTACCGTTCCGTGTCGATGAGGCCCGTCCCCATGTCGGGCTCTTCGGTTCGCCCCGTTGGCGTCGGGGCGGGGCGGTTCTCGAGCACCATCGAGCGGCCCTCCCTGCAAGGAAAATGCCCGCGCATCATGGCGCTTTGCGAGACGATCGGTCAACGTGTACCGGGGTGCTCGGCGACCTCCTCGGCGCCGACGTTGACAGGCCGCGTGCGGCAGTGAAGCATGCGCCTTCCACCAGCATCACCGGCGGGCGAAACCGCCCCTGCAGCCCACGGAGGAACAGATGGCCACGATTGAAGAGCTCGAAGCGCGAGTCGAGTACCTGGAGGCGGTCGAGGGTGTTCGCCGGACCGTCTACGAGTACCTCCTCATGCACGACATCCCCAACGTCGTCGAGACGCTCATCTCCCTCTTCACCGAGGACGCTATCCTCGACATAAGCGGCTACGGTGAGTCCCTCGAGGGCAGGCTTGTCGGGCGCGAGAAGATCGGCGAGCTCTACCGCCGCCTGGAAGAGGGCGGGATCTTCTCCGGCAAGCACAGCACCACCAACGTCCACATCGAGATCGACGGCGACGAGGCCACGGTCATCAGCTACCTCGAGGTCGGCACGGGACCGAAGCCCGGCGTCGCCCCCGGCGGCGGCATCTACCAGGAGCGCCTCCGCCGCGAGGACGACGGCCGCTGGCGCTTCGTTCACAAGCGCATCATCGGCACGGGCGAGCAGACCGTGCACGACGCCATCGACCACAGCTTCCCCGGCACCGGGGCCTGGCGCTACTAGCGCCCGGCGAGAGGACCAGCATGGAGTTCGGCTGGAACGAGGAGCTCGAAGCCTTCCGCGACGAGGTGCGCGCGTTCCTCCAGGAGTTCGATACTCCCGCCCTCCGCAACGAGCTCGCCAACCGCGGCGAGGCGGCCCAGCTCGGCCCCGAGCAGACCCGCCTCCGCGAGGCCCTGGAGGACCGCGGCTGGGTGCGCATGTGCTGGCCCGAGGAGCTTGGCGGCGAGGGCAAGTCCCAGTGGTTCCAGTTCGTCATGACCGAGGAGTTCGCCAAGCGCGAGGTCCCCTACGGCTCCGGCTTCGGCACCATGGTCGGCCCCGCCATCCACCGCTTCGGCACGGAGGCGCAGCGTGAGAAGTACCTCCCCGGCATCTGGGCGAACGACATCACCCTCTGCCTCGGCTACTCCGAGCCCAACGCCGGCACCGACCTCGCCGCCCTCGAGACCCTCGCCGTGAAGGACGGCGACGATTGGCTCATCAACGGCCAGAAGCTCTGGACGAGCGCCGCCGACACGGCTTCGCACGTCTGGCTCGCCTGCCGCACCGACCCCGACGCCCCCAAGCACCGCGGCATCTCCACCTTCATCGTCCCGATGGATACCCCCGGCATCTCCGTGCGCCCGATCATGACGATGTCGGGCGGGCGCACCAACGAGGTCTTCTTCGAAGACGTGCGCGTCCCCAGCGATGCCCTCATCGGTGAGGTCAACCAGGGCTGGTACATCATCGCCAACGCCCTCGACCACGAGCGCGTCTGGATCGGCGCCGGCGGCGGCCTGCGCCACATCTTCGACCGCCTCATGGCGCACATTCGCGAGAAGCGTCCCGAACTCCTCGAGGACGACGTCGTCCGGCGCCGCCTCGTCGAGCTGGAGCTCGACCTCGACGTCATGGAGGGCCTCGTGCTCACGAACGCCTCCATCGTCGCCTCCGGCGACACCCCCACGATGGAGGCCTCCATGTCGAAGATCTGGACCTCCGAGCTGCGCTACCACATCAGCAACGTGGCCATGGACCTCCTCGGCCATGAGGGCGCCCTCACCGAGGAAGCCGACGGCTTCGCTCCCCTCGACGGCGAGCTCGAACGCACCTACCGCGCCTCCCCCATCCAGCGCTTCGGCGGCGGCGC
>VXRS01000054.1 GCA_009838385.1 Dehalococcoidia bacterium
TCCCCTTCTCCATCGCCGATGCCACCGCCCTCACCGAGGCCGGCTACGTCGGCGAAGACGTCGAGAACATCCTTCTCCACCTCATTCAGGCCGCCGATTTCGACATCCAGAAGGCCGAGCGCGGCATCATCTACATCGACGAGATCGACAAGGTCGCGCGCAAGTCCGACAACCCCAGCATCACGCGCGATGTCTCCGGGGAGGGCGTGCAGCAGGCGCTTTTGAAGATCATCGAGGGCTGCGTCGCCAACGTGCCCCCACAGGGCGGCCGCAAGCATCCTCATCAGGACTTCCTCCAGATCGACACCTCCAACATCCTCTTCATCTGCGGGGGCGCCTTCGAAGGGCTCGACAACAACATCGAGCGCCGCCTGAAGCGCGACCAGGTCAGCCTCGGCTTCCGCGCCGAGCGCAGC
Source organism: Dehalococcoidia bacterium (assembly GCA_009838385.1). The sequence continues at coordinate 417 of VXRS01000054.1, forward strand.
GTCCGCGGCCCCAAGCGCGCCGACCAGCTCCTCCAACACGTCACCCACGATGACCTGCTCGAGTACGGTCTCATCCCCGAGTTCATCGGACGCCTCTCGCTCGTCGTCTCCCTCAGCTCGCTTGATCGCGACGACCTCGTCCGCATCCTCACCGAGCCGAAGAACGCCCTTGTCCGGCAGTTCGAGCGCTACTTCTCCATGGACGGCGTCGACCTCACCTTTACCGACGACGCCCTCGAAGCCGTTGCGGACGAGGCCATCCGCCTGAAGACCGGCGCCCGCGGCCTCCGCACCGTCCTTGAGGACCGGCTTGTCGATGTGATGTACGAAATCCCGAGCCGTGAGGACATCGACCGCTGCGTGGTCAAGGGCGAAACCGTCGTGAACCGCCAGCGCCCGATCCTGATGGCCAAGGGCGGTCAGCCCATCGAGCTCGAGGACGTTCCCGGGGAGCCCGATGTCCCCGAGGTCCACGGCGAAACGGCCTGACCGCCGTCCCTACCCTCTCGTCTTCCCGATTGCGGCCAACTGTGCGCCCGTAGCGGCGACCAGTTCGTCCGTGCCCGTGCCGAACAGCGCGTCACTCGCCCCCGCCGCCGCCCACACCCGGGAGAAGCGCGACAGGCTGTCGTCCGCGATCAGGTCCCATTCCCCCGGTAGCCCCACCGGCGGGACGCCCCCCACCCGGAATCCGGTCAGTTCGAACACCTTCTCCGGCGACGCCATCTTCAGCCGCTTCCGGGACACGCCCAGCAGCCGCGCGAGCGCTGCCGTGTCCGCCTGCCGGTCGCCCGCAACGAGCACCGCGGTCGGGCGCCCGTCCGCCAGCAGGATGAGCGTCTTCACGATCTGCCCCAGCTCGCACCCGAGCGCGTCCGCCGCGTCCTGCGCGGTCGCCGTGCCGTCCGCGAACCGCTCGACGGGCGCCTCGATCCCGCACGCCTGCAGCGCCTCGGCAACCCGCTCCGGGCCTTCGCTCATCGCGGCTTCTTCCCGATGAAGATGCGCTGCCCCGGATACTCCTCCGGCTCGAATGGCGGATACGTGCTCGCCTCGAACCCGGCTGCGCGCAGCGCCTCCAGCCACTCCTCCTCGGCGAACAGTCCCTCGATGCAGTGGTCGTGCTCGACCCGCACCGAGCCGTCCGCCTCCAGCAGCGTGTAGACGAGGTCGACCTCGTACAGCGAATCGTCCGGGTCCTCGTCCCGTACCCACTCCAGGTAGCGCAGCGCCCGCCCGTCGTCCCCGTCGTGCCCGCCGTGGTCGGTGCCCGGCTGGAAGCTCTCGCGCACGTAGTCCGGGGCGAAGAGCGCCGCCCCGCCCGGACGCAGGTGCGTGAACGCCGTCACCGCCGCGGCCCGGATGTCGTCGAGCTCGGTCAGGTACACCACCGCGTCGTGGACGAACACGACGTCGAAGGTGCGGCCGAGCCGGACCGTGCGCATGTCCCCCTGGACGTGCTCGCACTCCGGGTTGATCCTGAGACTCTGCGCCAGCATCTCCGGCGACAGGTCCGTGAGCGTGCACTCGAACCACTGCTTCAGGTGCGAGGCGTTGTTTCCGCCCCCGGAACCCAGCTCCAGCAGCGTGACCGCCGGACCGTGGCACGACTCGACCAGCCCCTTGCGGTAGTGCGTGGCTTCGCCCACGTACTCCTCGGGAGCGGTCAGCAGGTGGAACCAGTCGGCGAGATCGGAGTAGAGAAGCATGCGGGCGCCGATCGTACCCCGCCGCCCGCGCACAGCCCAAAGACGCGTTCATGCGCTAGCCTTACGCGGATGGCTCGCGTTCGCGCCGACCAGTTGCTCGTCCACCGGGGCCTCGCCGAGTCTCGCGAGACCGCCCGGCGGCTGATCATGGCCGGGCGCGCCCGCAGCGGAACGCTCACCCTCGTGAAACCCGCCACCATGCTCGACGAAGGCGCGCCGCTCGACCTCTCCGAGATCGAGCCCTACGTCAGCCGCGGCGGCCGCAAGCTCGAAGCCGCCCTCGACACCTTCGGCGTCGAGCCGGACGGCCTCCGCTGCCTCGACGTTGGCGCCTCCACCGGCGGCTTCACCGATTGCCTCCTGCAGCGTGGCGCTATCTCCGTCGTCGCCGTCGATGTGGGCCGTGGGCAGCTCCACCAGCGCCTGCGCGAGGACCCTCGCGTCACCTCCATGGAACGCACGAACGCCCGCGACCTCCCCGAGCTCCCGCCCCTCGACCTGTTCGTCGCCGACGTCTCCTTCATTTCGCTCCGCAAGGTGCTTCCCTCCGTCGCCTCGCGCCTTCCCGCCCGCACGCAGGGCGTGGTCCTGCTCAAGCCCCAGTTCGAGGCCGGTCCCGCCGATGTGCCTCGCGGCGGCGTCGTCCGCGACGAAGCCGTCCGCCGGCGCGTGCTCGACGAGTTCCGGCAGTGGGCGCTCGATGAGGGCTGGGAGACTCTTGACTCCGCCGACTGCGCCGTTGCCGGCGATCGCGGCAATCGTGAGATAGTCGTGCACATGCGAACCCCCGCTCCCTTGGAGCCACCGTGCTGAAGCGCGTCCTCGTCCTGCGACCCGAGGGCGTCGAGCCCGCCCTCGTCCTGGCCGGGCGCATCGCCGACGCTTGCGAACAGGCCGGCGTCGAGGTGCGCGTCGCGGGCGCCTGGGGGCACGTCCCCGCCGAGGCCCTCGCCGGCGCCGAGCTCATCATCTGCGCCGGTGGCGATGGCACTGTGCTGCGCGCCGCCCGCCTGGCCGTGCCCCGCCCGCTCCCCATCCTCGGCGTGAACATGGGCCGCCTCGGGTTCCTCACCAGCCTCAACCGTGACGCTTTCTTCGACCAGTTCGATCGCATCATCGGGGGCGAATGGGAGGTGGAGGAGCGCCTCATGGTCTCTGCCACCGTCACCGAGGGCGAGGCTGCCGGACGCTCCTTCAACGGCCTCAACGACATCGTGCTCAGCCGCCGCTCCCCCGGTCGCCCCGTCTACGTCGAGCTTGCCGTCGATGGCGACCGCGTCGCCCTCTATCGCTGCGACGGCATGATCGTGGCGACCCCCACGGGCAGCACCGGCTACTCCCTCAGCGCCGGCGGTCCCATTCTCGCGCCGGTCGAACGCCACCTCGTCGTGACCCCCGTTTCTGCGCACCTCGCCATCGGACGCTCGCTCGTGCTGGAGCCGTCCTCGACCGTCACGTTGAGCGTTCGCTCCGACGAAGGCGCCATCCTCACCGTCGACGGTCAGGAAGATCTGCGCCTCGCCGGCGGCTCCCGCGTCTCCCTCAGCGCCAGCGAGCACGCCGCCTGCTTCGCCCTGCTTGACCCGCCCTCGTCCTTCTTCGGTCACCTCGCCGAACGCCTTGAGGTGCAGCTCAGCAGCGCCATGAGCAACGGTGATTGAGCAGCTCACCGTCACCGGATTCGCCGTCGCGCGCGACGTGACCCTTGCCCCCGGCCCCGGCCTGAACGTCATCACCGGCGAGACCGGCGCCGGCAAGTCCATCATCGTCGACGCCCTCGACTTCCTCTTCGGAGGCCGCCATGGCCGCGGCGTCGTCGCCGACGGTGCCGAGAGCGCTCGCGTTCGTGCCAGCGTGAGCACGGGTAACGACGTCCTGACGGTCGAGCGCACCGTGCGCCTCTCCGGGCGCACCGCGGGGCGCATCGGCGACGACAGCGCCCCCGCCGAGCGCCTCCGCGAGCTCGGCGCGCGCGTCATCGATATCCACGGCCAGTCCGAGCAGCTCACGCTGCTCCGTCCCGCCGTCCAGTTGGCCGTCCTCGACGCCTTCGGCGGCCTTCGCGACCAGCGCGACGCGCTCGCGGCCCGGGTGCGCGACTTGCGCGCCCTGCTCCGCGAGATCGAAGCCATCGGCGCCGACTCGCGCGAGCGCGAACGCCTCCTCGACCAGCTCCGCTTTGAGGTCGACGAGATTGCGCAGGCCGGCCTTGTTCCCGGCGAGGACGACGCCCTCCGCCGTGAGCAGCGCCGCCTCGCCAGCATCGAGCGGCTGTTGGCGGCCTCAGCGACGGCGCTGGAGGCGCTCGACGCACCGGCCATCGCTGAGGCTGTCGCCGCCCTTGAGGAGATCGCCGAGTCCGATCCCGACGCGACAGCCCTCGCCGCCGAGGGCGTCACCCTCGAGCAAGCGGCCGCCGACCTCGGCCGCTCCCTCCGCGCCTACCGCGAAACGCTCGAGGACGACCCGGAGCGCCGCGAGGCCATCGATGCCCGCCTCGACCTCATCGCCCGTCTCCGCCGCAAGTACGGCGAGAGCGTCGAGGCCATCCTCCAGTACGAGTCGTCCGCGCGGGAGCGGCTGGGGGCGATGGAGACCGCCGGCTCATCGCTCGAGGAGCTGCGCGAACGCGCCGCCGCCCACGCGGTGTCGGCCGGCGAGGCTGCCGCCTCGCTATCCCTCGCCCGCCGCGAGGCAGCGGGCCGCCTCGTCGCCGAGGTCGCCACGGAGCTGGCCCGGCTGGAGATGCCGGGAGCCTCCCTTGCCGCCGGCTTCGCCTGCGAGGACGCCCCCGATGGCCTCGCCGTCACCCTCCCCGACTACGAGGTCGTCGCC